>JBMZDY010000004.1:0-27776 GCA_049614585.1 Oceanihabitans sp. | reverse complement strand
GTAATTGTTTCATTTTAGTTTTTTTCTTCTTGCTTATTTAGGTATTGCTAAATTATAAAACTACTGGTTTTTATCGCGTTAAAGATTTTATAAAATTAGTTATAGGTTTTCGTTAAATAAATTTAGTTTCTTTAACCAAGCTGTTTTACGTTCTAGTAAAAATATATCTATTAATAATAGTATTATGGCGAATGCTAAAAACCATTGAAATTGATCTTTAAAATCGGCAAATTCTTTGGCTTCAAATTCGGTTTTATCCATTTTATTTAATATCTCACGAATACTATCTACCACTTCGCTAGTGTTTGCGCCATTTATATACACACCATTCGCTTCTTTTGCAATGTTTTGAAGGTTTTCTTCGTTTAGTTTGGTAATTACTGTTTCGCCTTGCCTGTCTTTTTTATAGTTTAAAATAATGCCATTTCGTTTTATAGGAATTGGACCACCTTTGGTTTTTCCTACTCCTATTGTAAATATTCGAATTCCTTGTTCGCTAGCATTTTCTGCTGCACTTATAGAGGTTTCGCCAAAGTGATCTTCACCATCTGAAATAATTATAAGTACTCTATTGGTTTGTTCTTGATTATCAAAATAGGTTTCCGATAGTTGAATTGCTTCGTTTATTGCAGTTCCTTGCGAGGAAAGCATATCGGTATTCATTTGTTGCAAAAACATTTTTGCTGCAGCATAATCTGTAGTTATTGGTAATTGCGGAAATGCTTTTGCTGCATAAGCTATTATTCCAACACGGTCGCTTGCTAAATTATTTATAATTTGGGTTACTAATTGCTTAGACTTATCTAATCTATTTGGTGCAATATCTTCGGCGAGCATACTTTTAGAAACATCTATTGCAAAAACAATGTCTACACCTTCGCGTTTTACGGTTTCTAGTTTGGTGCCTATTTTAGGGTTTACTAAAGCTATTGCTAAGCTTGCTATTGCCAAACAATAGATAATTACCTTTAATATTCCTTTAAATACAGACTGGTTTGGGCTTAATTTTTTCAACAAATTTTTGCTTGCGAATTTTTTTTGTGCTTGGTATTTCCATAATTGAAGCACAATAAAGAGTACGATTATTACTGGAATAATCGCTAATACCCAAAACCATATTTTTTCTTCTAGTTGATACATAGATTGTATGCTGTAATTCGTTTTTTCTTTTTAAATAAAACTTCTAAAAATGGTATATCGAAGTAAAAATTCTATAGCTAATAACAGTAATGCTAAAAGCGCTAATGGTCTATATTTTTCTTCGTAATTATAGAATTTAAATTCTTCTATTTCTGTTTTTTCTAGTTTGTTTATTTCGTTGTAAATTTCTATTAGTTTTTTGTTATTGGTAGCTCTAAAATATTTCCCTCCAGTTACTTCTGCTAGTTCTTTTAAAAGGTTCTCGTCTATTTCTACTTGCACTCTGCCGTATTGAAATTTACCGTTTGGCAGAATAGAAATAGGCGATAATGCCATACCATTTGTACCAAGGCCAATGGTATAGGTTTTAATACCATACTCTACTGCTAGTTCGCTTGCAATTTTTGGGTCTATAAAACCGGAGTTGTTTACACCATCGGTTAGTAAAATAATTATTTTACTTTTTGCCTTACTATCTTTTAATCGGTTTACAGAAGTTGCTAAACCCATACCAATTGCAGTGCCACCTTCTATAATGGTGTTGTATTTAATGTCTTCTAGTGCGCGTAATACAATTGCTTTATCGCTTGTAATTGGTGTTTTGGTATAGCTTTCTCCTGCATATTCTACCAAGCCAATTCTATCGTTTGGCCTTCCTTTAATAAACTCGGCAGCAACGTCTTTTAATGCTTCTAATCGGTTTGGGCGTAAATCTTTTGCAAGCATACTTGCAGATACATCTATTGCCATTACAATATCTATACCTCTAGTGGTTTTTGTTTTGGTAGATACATCTACAGTACGTGGTCTCGCTAGTGCTGTTATTAATAATGCTAGAGCCACTAAACGTAAAACAAAAAGGAGATGTTTTAATTTTGGTAACCAAGACTTTGTAACTTTAAATCCTTTTAAACTAGAAATTTTAAGTTCGGCAGTTTGTTTGTTGTGTTTAAAAACATACCATACTATTAATACTGGTAGCAGTAAAAACAGCCAGAAAAATTCTTTATTTAAAAACTCAAAACCTTCTAACATTATTCTTCTTCTTTTTTAAGTTCTACAGATTCTAAAATACGGGTTACCATTTGGTTAGCATAACTATCGTTTTGTTCCCAAGTAATTAATATTTGTTGCAAAATATTTTCGGCAGTAAATTGTAATAACACATAATTGGCATCTTTAAATTGCTTTGTATTTGCTACAGGAATTTGCATCGTGCCATAAGTTTTTAATCCTTCGGCTGCATTTGGTGTTATAAATTGCTCGGTTTTTACCACTATATTAGAAATACCTTTTGCTTCCATACTTTTTATTCCCGCTTCAGATGCTTGCTGCAAATCTATTTGTGGTTGTTTACTAGTGGCATTATCTTCTGCACTAGGCGGTTCTTGTGTTGGGTAAACAGTAGTATTTACCATAATACTAAAGGCGTCTAATAATGTAGCATGGTTAAATGTGGTGCTTTTTATTTTTGCTTGTTCTTGGTTTGCTGCTTGTAATTCTAAACGTTTTAAAACTTTTGGTGTTGTTATGTATATTGGTGGTATGCCATAAGCACTTGTTATCCAGTCTCCTTCTAGCAGCTCTTTACTTTCATGGCCAATTATGGTGTCTTTTACGTAGTTAAAACCGTATTTAGCACCAAAACCTATAAATGTTGCTACTAATAAAAAAGCAATTATTGCAACGGTAAAAATGGTTTTCTTTCGTTTTTGTTTTCTTTCTTGTTCTTCTTGGTATAATTTGTTTTGAAGTTTTTCTTCTTCGGTAGGTTCTGGAAGTGCTTCTTTTACTTGATCTATTTCTACATCTACTGTATTTCTATCTAGTTTAGCTAATTCTACATCTGGAGCAGATTTTGCAAATTTTACTAAATCGGCTCGTTTTAAAATGGTTTCAATATTTTTAATGTCGTCTTTACTAATATCTATTTGATTGCCATCTTTTAGTAAGTTTAAACGATTTATTAATTCGTCTGTAGTGCTTTCTAGAGCATGATCGTAAACTTTTTCGTCTAGATATTTTCTTATTATAAAAGTTAATTCGGAATAATAATCTTTTAATTCGGCGTTTTCCAAATAGTTAGTTTCGTCTAGTTTTTGTAATGCTAGTTTTGCTCTGTCGTAAGGCGGAAGCAAAGCAATTTCTTCTTCTTTTGTTAATGGTTTTTTACGCCAAATAAACCAATATAAAAGAAAGCCAATAATAGAAATTAGAAGTAGGCTTAATAAAAAATAACTCCAAAAATTGCTACTGCTTTTTTCTACTTTAATAAAGGGTTTAATGTCGTAAAGCCCTTGTTTGGTAGTGTCTACCTTAATATTTTTTATAAATACTTGTAAAGAATCGGTAAAAAAAGTGGACGTTCCAACCACTATTTTTTGACGAGGTATTGTATACGAACCAGAATCGAATTGGGTTAAACCATACTTTTTAATAAGCTGGAATTTTGCATCGCTTTTTGTGGTGTCTATTTTGTAAGACTCTATAACTTCTAGAGGTGAAAAAGTTTGCCCTTCGGGAAAAACTACTAGATTGGTAGAATCTGTTTTTACTTGTATTTGATAGGTTATTTGTTCGCCAATTTTTACAGAAGTAGAATCTATACTTGAAGTTACTTGAGCCAATACTGTTATTGGCAAAAAAAGAAAGGCAAAAATAAATAGCAGCGTAAACGGAAACCCGAAAAATGCAGTTTTTTTATTCTTATGTTTTATTACGTTAATCATAAACTATTCTTCTTTTTAAGCTCTTCTTTTAAAATATCCTAAAAGTTTTTTTACATAGCTTTCGTCTACGCGACAATCTATGGTTCCTGCTCCAGATTTTGCAAAACTATCTTTAAAATAAGTCACTTTTTCTTGATGAAATTTGCTGTAATTATTACGTACGGTTTTCGATTGTGTATTTACCAGCATTAGTTCGCCAGTTTCTTCGTCTTGCATTTGTACCATACCTAAGTTTGGCATTTTTTCTTCGTGTTTGTCGTATACTCTTATGCCTGTAACATCGTGTTTTCCAGATGCTATTTTTAGGGTTTGTTTGTAATCGTCTGCAATAAAATCGGAAAGCACAAAAACAATAGCTTTCTTTTTCATTACGTTTCGCATAAACTTTAAGGCTTCGGCTATGTTTGTGCCTTTACTTTTTGGCTGAAACTCTATTAATTCTCGAATAATTCGAAGTACATGCGACCTTCCTTTTTTTGGCGGTATGTAAAGCTCTACTTCATTTGAAAATAAAATAAGTCCTATTTTGTCGTTATTCTGTGTTGCCGAAAAAGCTAAAGTTGCTGCTATTTCGGTAACAATTTCATTTTTAAACTGGGTTTCTGTTCCAAATAATTCAGATCCAGAAATGTCTACCATAAGCATCATGATAAGCTCGCGTTCTTCTTCAAAAACTTTTATATATGGTTCGTTATAGCGCGCAGTAACATTCCAGTCTATGTTTCTTACATCGTCTCCATATTGGTACTGGCGAACTTCCGAAAAAGTCATACCTCGACCTTTGAAGGTAGAATGGTATTCGCCTCCAAAAATATGATCGGACAAACGACGTGTCTTAATCTCTATTTTTCGTACTTTTTTTAGTAATTCTTTTGTATCCATTTTTGTGCAATCACTTCGCAATTAATGCGAAACCTATTCATTTAAACTTTAATAATTATTAATGAAATTTCTGTTTATACAGAAACGATAAGCCTATGGCACTTCAATTTCGTTTACAATTTTATTAATGATGTCTTCCGAGGTTACATTCTCTGCTTCTGCTTCGTAGGTAATACCTATTCTATGTCTTAAAACATCGTATACAACAGCACGAACATCTTCTGGTATTACGTAACCACGACGCTTAATAAATGCATAACATTTTGCTGCTGTAGCTAGATTAATACTTCCACGAGGGGAAGCGCCAAAAGAGATTAGAGGTTTTAAATCGGCTAATTTGTATTTTTCTGGATAACGGGTAGCAAAAATAATATCAAGAATATATTTTTCAATTTTCTCGTCCATATAAACCGATCGTACTGCCTGTTGTGCATTTAGTATTTGCGCTACCGAAACGACAGGATTTACTTTATCCCAAGAGCCTTTTAAGTTTGCACGCATTATTAATTGTTCTTCGGCTTGCTTAGGGTAATCGATTACTGTTTTTAGCATAAATCGGTCTACTTGTGCTTCTGGTAATGGGTAGGTTCCTTCTTGTTCAACCGGGTTTTGTGTTGCCATTACTAAAAACGGTTTGTCTAAACCAAAAGTTTCGTCTCCAATAGTAACTTGCTTTTCTTGCATAGCTTCTAGTAATGCAGATTGTACTTTTGCAGGTGCTCTATTTATTTCGTCTGCTAGTACAAAGTTTGCAAATATTGGTCCTTTTTTAATTTTGAAATCATTCTCTTTCATGTTATAAATTAAGGTACCTGTAACATCTGCTGGTAATAAATCGGGAGTAAATTGTATACGACTAAAACTACCAGATACTGCTTGCGATAATGTGTTAATCGCTAATGTTTTTGCAAGTCCAGGAACACCTTCTAGTAATATGTGTCCTTGACCTAATAAGCCAATAAGTAAACGCTCTATCATGTGTTTTTGACCTACAATTACTTTGTTCATTTCTAAAACTAGTAAATCTACAAAAGCACTTTCTTTTTCAATTTTTTCGTTAATAGATTTAATATCCACTGTACTTGTATCTTCCATCCTATTTATTTTTTAATCTCAATAATGTATTATTACCTTTTTTAAGAAGTGCAAATTGTTAATTTTTTTTCTTTGTTGCTGTTAATAATTGGTTAAAAATTGAATGCAGTAATTCAGTTTAAGTTCGTTAGGTTTTATATTTTTAAGTTTCTTAATTAATATTTCTTGTTTTTTAACTGAAAACACAAAAAAATAAATGACTAAAATAGCATTAATAACAGGAGCTACTAGCGGAATTGGAAAAGCAACAGCTTTAGAATTTGCAAAAAATAATATTGCCTTAATTTTATGTGGAAGAAGGCAAAAACGGCTGGATGCGTTGCAACAAGAATTAAGCAAACAAACCGAAGTACACACTTTAAACTTTGATGTTAGTGATAAAGAAGCAACATTAAAAGCAATAGCAATGCTTCCAGATAATTTTAAGAATATTGATATTTTAATTAATAATGCTGGAAATGCACATGGTTTAGACCCAATAGAAACAGGAGATCTAGAAGACTGGGATGCCATGCTAGACATAAATGTAAAAGGATTACTTTATGTAAGTAAAGCAGTAATACCAGGAATGACTTCTAGAAAAAAGGGACAAATAATTAATATTGGCTCTTCGGCAGGAAAAGAGGTCTACCCAAAAGGAAACGTGTATTGCGCAAGTAAACACGCTGTTTTAGCAATTACCGAAGGCATGCGAATAGACCTAAACCCCTATGGAATAAAAGTAGGAGCAATTAATCCAGGACTAGTAGAAACCGAATTTTCTAAAGTGCGTTTTAAAGGAAACCCTATTGCAGATACGGTTTACAAAGGCTATAAAGCATTACAGCCAGAAGACATAGCAGAAATAATATACTTTGCTATTTCGCGACCAGCACATGTAAATATAGCAGACCTATTAGTTTTTTGCACTGCTCAAGCAAGTAGTACAATTGTAAAAAAGAACACTATTTAATACCATTTTCGTTAACTCGAAAAACAATTATGATTAACAAACGCTTACTTATTAAAAACCTTTTAGCGCATAACGACGAGAATAGTTTTTACGATAAAAAGCGAAAAATTGATATTAGCCATAAAGAAGGAAAAGCTAAATTTTTAAAACATGTTTGTGCACTTTCTAATAGCAACCCCAAAAACAACTCGTTTATCGTTATAGGAGTAGAAGATGCCGATAATGCAATTGTAGGTGTAGATTTTTTCGACGATAGTAAAATACAAAACCTTATAAATGCGTATTTAACCAACCCGCCAAATGTACAATACGAGAATATACCTTTTCCGCATTTAGCAGACGATAAAGTTGTAGGTCTAGTAACTATAAGACCAATAGACGGTTTAACTTCTTTGCGAAAAAATATATGGAAGTATTTTGGAGGAGCAGTTTTTTTTAGAGATGGCAGTATGAGTATGCCAAAGGTTTTTAAAAGCGACTTGGTTGATGTAAACTCTAAAACTGTTGCTGCAATAGAAAATCATTCTCAAAATAACATACAACATACATTGGATGCTGTGTTCGAGTTTTTAAAAAAGCGAGTAGACTATAAACCAAAATACAAGGTTTTTAAAGAGTATTTTGTTTTGTGTTGGTCTGGTCAAAAAAAAGAAGTAGGTACAGAAGTATTTTATTCTAGAGTAGATATAGAAATGATAAACGAACAAGTACGATTGTTTTTTTCGACACTAGATGAGGTTGCTATAAGCTATACCGAAAATCAATTTAAAATTGTAGAATACGTAAATCTAGGAATGCCAAACAATTCTAAGTATTATCCATTAGAAGAGACCGTAATTCAGTTTGGTAACAATGCAAATTATAATATTGAAACTACGTTGTTGTTTAATCCGCCGCAATTCAATAAAAAAGTATTGCATCATATATACAATGCAAATAACACCTTGTTGCAAAAGCTACAATTAGGGCAAGAATTACATAAAAACGAAGAAAAAGATTTAATACAATTACCAGAAACTTATTTAATATGTTACTGGAATGCTTTTCCAGAGGCAATTAATAAATTAAATCAAGCTAAAATCTATTTAAAAAAATACAATAAAGACGCCTATTTAGCTTATAAAAAAGCGGTTCGTATATTGCGAAAAGTAAAGTATAGCTAATTTTAATACCTGCAAACGGTTTTTTTTGGATAGTTTTAAAATATCTTGTATATTAACAGAGCTATTAGTCAATGTTAAAAATAAAATATTGCTTCTATTAAAACTTATCATGTGTTTATAGAAGCAATTTTTTTTGGCATTAAATTAGCTTTTTATTATTCATATTTATAAGAAAAACGAACACCATGAAAACATTTAAATGTATTACTTTAAGTTTATTAATAGCACTAGTACTTTTTAGCTGTAAAAGCGATGACGATTCTGGTAGTTCGAGCGAGCCAACTCTAGAAGAGCGTATTGCTTACAAATGGTATTATAAACAAATTTATAGCCCAGAAACCGACGAGACAACAATTGCAGATGCTTGTGAACAAAATAGTTTCTATAATTTTTTAAGTAATGGTAATGCATTAATAGAAATATTTACTACTGCAAGTGATGCAAGTTGTGAATCTAGTGGCCTTTATCAACCAACATATATCGTGGGGGAGTTTGAAGGAGAAACAGGTCTGTTTTTAACTTTTGAAGATGGTTCCACCGAAGGGTATATTATTGTTTCGATTAACAATAGTACTTTGGTACTAGAGCAAAGAGGTTTTGGTATTAGGCAGATGACTTTTACTAAAGAATAGCTTTAAAACCTAAAACAACTTATTTTTTTCCTTGCCATTCCGCATAAAACTGCTCTAGAAAAGCTAACATATAATTATGTCTTTCTTGTGCAATTTGCTTGCCAGTTTTCGTATTCATGGTATCTTTTAATAACAAGAGTTTTTCGTAAAAATGATTAATGGTTGGCGCAGTAGAAGCTTTGTATTCTGCAGTAGTCATATGTAAATCTGGAGCAATTTCTGGATTGTAAATAGCTCTATTTTTAAAACCACCATAATTAAAACAACGTGCAATACCAATAGCTCCAATTGCATCCAATCTATCTGCATCTTGTACAACTTCTAGTTCTTTAGAAGTAAAAGGCAATTCGCCATCTAATGATTTATTAAAAGACATATTGGCAATAATATTTACAACATGTTCCATAACATCAGTTGCTACCTGTTGTTTTAATAAAAACGCTCTAGCTATTCTAGGGCCAACAGAATCATCTCCATCATGAAACTTGCTGTCTGCAATATCATGAAGTAACGATGCTAATGCAACAACAAATTTGTCTACATTTTCGCTTTCAGCAATAAGTAAACAATTATTAAACACCCTTTGTGTGTGAAACCAATCGTGACCACCTTCGGCATTTTTTAATGTTTCTTTTACAAATATTTTAGTAGCTTCAATAATTTGGTCATTCGTCATTGTATAAACATTTTTAGTAAAAATATAGAAAATAAAAAACCCAAACAGTTATTGTTTGGGTTAATTTTTTATGGCTTCAGTCTTCCAACTTCTTGCCTATTAGCAATGCTGATTGTAAGCATCCACTAGGTTTTCTGCAATCATTTCTGCTGGTCTACCTTCAATATGGTGACGCTCTAACATGTGCACTAATTCGCCATTTTTAAACAACGCCATACATGGCGAGCTTGGCGGAAAAGGAATCATATATTCACGTGCTTTATCTACTGCTTCTTTGTCTACACCTGCAAAAACCGTAACAATATGGTCTGGTCTTTTTGCATTTTGTAAACTAGTTCTAGCTCCTGGTCTTGCATTTGCTGCTGCACAACCACAAACCGAATTTACCACTACTAAAGTAGTTCCTTCTTTTGCAATTGCTACATCTACATCTGCAGCTGTGTGTAATTCTTCAAAACCAACTTTGGTTAAGTCTTCACGCATTGGTTTTACTAATTCTGCTGGATACATATCTTGTAATTTTATGTTTAAAATTTAATTATATGCAAAGATAATCAAAAACCATGCAATTTATTGAAACTGTCACTTTATAAGTCATAAAGACTTAATAAAACAACTTAGTTAAAATAATTTCCTTGAAATAGAGAATCTTATTATTTAATAGTATTTTTTTTATGGCGTTACCTTATAACACTTATGGTGTCATAAGGTCAGGCTATACGTTATATCTTTTTTACAGAAAAGTAAAAAAGGATGCCACTACTATCCTTAACGCGTTTTAGAATGTAACAAAACCAAGTAATTTATAACTAACAAATAGTATATTTGAATTTAAAAATAGAATCAATGAGTTACGGAAAATGGTTAGGCGTATCCTTAGGATGGTCGTTTGGAGGACCAATAGGAGCAGTAATAGGCTTGGCGTTGGGAAGTTTTGTAGATGCGATGTCTTCTAAAGGAGGAAATCCGCTTTTAGGAGATCGCCAATCGCAACAAAGCCGAAGAAGGCAACAACAAAGAAGACCAAATTATAGAACGCAGCAAGAACGTAGAAGCCAAACTACTTCTGGCGATTTTGAAGTAAGCTTACTTATTCTAGCATCTGTAGTAATAAAAGCAGATGGAGTACAAGACCAACGCGAGTTAGATTTTGTACGTAAGCAATTTGTTAGTATGTACGGTAAAGACAGAGCAAACAAAGCATTTAAATTGTTTAAAAATGTAAGCAAGCAAACCGTGCCGTTACGACAAGTATGCAAACAGATTCAGCAAATGATGGATCATGCATCACGCTTACAGCTCATGCATTTTCTTTTTGGTATTGCCAAAGCAGACGAAATGGTTACCGACGATGAAGAACGCCAAATTTATACCATAGCTGGTTATTTAGGAATTAGCTCTAGAGACTACAATAGCATAAAAGCCATGTTTTATAATAGTAGTGAAAACGCGTATAAAATTTTGGAAATAACGAAATCGGCTACAGTTGCCGAAATTAAAAAAGCATATCGTAAAATGGCTAAAAAATACCATCCAGATAAAGTAGAGCATTTAGGCGAAGAACATAAAAAAGGCGCAGAAGATAAGTTTAAGCAAGTGCAAAAGGCTTACGAGCAATTACAAAAAGAACGTGGATTTTAAGTATATTAGTTGAATGAATATAAAAAACCTCTTTATAGTAGTAATAATTTTAACTTCTAGTGTTTCCATTGCGCAACAAAGCGTATTAGCTTCAGGGAAAAACATTCAATCTACTACAGGAACGGTAACTTATTCTGTAGGATTAACACATTTTAAAGACGCAACAAGTAATGCAGGAAGTAGCTCTTCTGGAATGCAAATTCCTTACGAAGTTATAGAGCAGTTAAGTATAGATGAAACTAGTAGTATAGCTCTTAAAATTTACCCAAACCCAACAAGAGATAAAATCTATATTACCTCTAAGCAATTAGAAAATTTAGAGTATCGTTTATTAGATAACACAGGTAGATTAATTATAAAGGGAAAGATAGATGCTTTAAATGTTGGAGTAAATTTAGATAAATTAAGTGCAGCTTTTTATATTTTAAATATTACAAAAGACAATTCCATATATAAATCCTATAAAATCATTAAAAAATAGAGTATGAGAATAATAATATGTTTTCTAGTTGTAGTTTTTAATGTTTCAATTGGGTATTCGCAAGCGCCAGAGCAAATAAGTTATCAATCTATAATTAGAGATGCATCAGGAGATTTGGTTCAAAATCAAAATGTAGGTATTCAAATAAGTATCCTACAAGGCTCCGATACTGGCACTTTGGTATATGTAGAAACGCATATGGTTACCACAAATGAAAACGGATTGGCTACTTTAAGTATTGGTACAGGAACAACTTCTGGAGATTTAGCAACAATAAACTGGGAAACAGGGCCTTATTATATAAAATCGGAAACAGATCCACAAGGAGGAACAAATTATACTATTGCTGGAACTAGCCAATTGCTAAGTGTGCCTTATGCTTTGTATGCTAAAACATCTGGAAATGCAAACCCACAAGTTGAAGGAACAGAAGTAGGAGATATGCTGTATTGGGATGGCGATAATTGGCAAAATATTCCTGTAGGGTTGCCTGGACAGTTTTTGAGACTATCAGAAAATAATATTCCAGTATGGTCGGGTGCTACTTATCCAGAAATACAAGCTTCACTCACAAGTTTTACTCAATTTTCTGCAACATTTAATCATGAAATTGTATCAGATGGAGGCACAACAATAACGAAAAGAGGTATGTGTTGGAATACTAATCCAAATCCAATAATTAGTGATAACAAAAGAGAGTTGCCATTTTCTAATTGGCCTAATCCTGTTGAGAGTATTCACTTTAGTTTGTTAAATGCTAACACTTTATATTATGCAAGGCCTTATGTAATTAGTGAGTTAGGTGTTACTTATGGCGAAGAAATAAGTTTCACTACGGAATCTAATGATGAAATATCTGTTGGTAATGCCTATCAAGGAGGTGTCATTGGTTATATTCTTCAGCCAGAAGATCCAGGATATGATGCTTCAACAAGTCATGGATTAATTATTTATTTTACAAATGGCAATTATGGCTTACATTCTGGTTATTGGGGATGTAATGATATAACTATAGAAGGTACTTTGCCTGATTTTGGATCTGGCCAAGCAAATACAACAGCTATTATTAATGGATGTAACGACACTAATTCTGCTGCAAAATATTGCGATGATTTAGTTAATGATGGTTTTGATGATTGGTTTCTACCAAGTGTAGAAGAGCTTGGGAAAATTAGTACAAATTCTAATATTATACATGAATCTATGGGAATGGATTTAATGTTTATTGAATTATGTTGGACATCTACAGAAGATTATGATGATATATATGTTCCGTTTTCAAATCCAGAATATATAGACTCCGCATTTGTATACAATTTTGGGTCAAGTCCTCCAACTCCAGAAACTGCTGCTTTTCCTAAAATAGAAAACGTAAATTATCCAATTCCTTTTATTATGGCAGTAAGATGGTTCTAATCTGAGAATTTTAGAACATCCTTGTAGCTATGAAAAGTAAGGTCTAGAATAGGTCATGATTATATATAAAGAATAAAAGTTGAGTATGAGAATAATAATATGTTTTCTAGTTGTAGTTTTTAATGTTGTAATTGGGTATTCGCAAGCGCCAGAGCAAATAAGTTATCAATCTATAATTAGAGATGCATCAGGAGATTTGGTTCAAAATCAAAATGTAGGTATTCAAATAAGTATCCTACAAGGCTCCGATACTGGCACTTTGGTATATGTAGAAACGCATATGGTTACCACAAATGAAAACGGATTGGCTACTTTAAGTATTGGTACAGGAACAACTTCTGGAGATTTAGCAACAATAAACTGGGAAACAGGGCCTTATTATATAAAATCGGAAACAGATCCACAAGGAGGAACAAATTATACTATTGCTGGAACTAGCCAATTGCTAAGTGTGCCTTATGCTTTGTATGCTAAAACATCTGGAAACAATAGTTCCTGTGGTTTGTCTATTGGAGATACATATCAAGGAGGAATTGTTTTTTACCTAGATCCTTCTGGGTGTCATGGATTAATTTGTGCACCAATGGATCAAAGCACTGGTGCTGCATGGGGTAACTTTTACCATGAGACTAGCGTTGCAAATGGAACTGGTCTTTTTGAAGGAATATATAATACTAAAGCTATTGTCTGGGAGTCTGATGGGACTGTCACAGCAGCATCTATTTGTCAGGATTTATCGCTAAGTGGGTATGAAGATTGGTATTTGCCTTCAATTTATGAATTAAATTTAATGTATTTAAATATTGGTCAAGGGAATTCACTTGGTTTAGGTGATGTAGGAGGTTTTTCTAGCTATTATTGGAGTTCATCAGATGTTAATAGTCAATATGCTTGGTATCAAAATTTTACTTTTGGAGGGCAAACCAGAAGGGTAAAGTCAGCTGTTCATCCGGTTAGAGCGATTAGAAGATTTTAAGTATGTATTGGTTAATTGGCATATTAATTGTTGTTATTGCTTTTGTAATTATTAAGTTATCATTGGATACTAAAAAGAATCCAGATTCTAATTTGGGTATTTTAGACCATCCTAGTACTTATAAGAAGCAAAAAATAGAAATGGTAGACAGAACTATTTCTAAATTAAAAGATAACGAAAATGAAGATACAGAATTAACAACATGGAAAAAATAACCACCTTATTGTGCTTTTTATTTTTGTTTTCAATAAATGAAACAATAAACTCACAAAATATACTAGGCACCTACCAAATAGAAACTCACGCAACTAACGGAAAATTAAAACGTACTTTAATATTAAATACTGATGGAAGTTTTGAATTCCATAATTATGAGTTTCACGAAGGAGGTTTACCACAAGAAAAAAATAACTATGCTAGAGGCACATGGACTTTGCATAAGAAATTAATTTACTTTACTACTTTACAAAAGGATTTAAACGACAAATACACTTTAGATTTTAGTGCTTCTAAAGCTAGATTTATTAGTAAATCTCCACGTGATAAATCTAATAGAGATATAAAAACTGCTTTACATTTTTACCAATCGGAAATATTTTGGATTAAAGGGATGAAGTTGGAGAAAATTATTAATTAGAATTTAATGTCATTCAGAAGGAGAGAAACGACTGAAGAATCTTATAATTTAAAACTGAGATTCTTAGCTTCGCTCTGAATGACAAAAAAAGAGAATAGTTATGTTGATTAGAATATGATTCTTAGCTATGCACTTCGACTGCGCTCAGTGTGACATCCTGAATGACAAAAAGTATTTCGATGTCATTCAGAAGGAGGAACGACTGAAGAATCTATAATAACAACTAAATTTTATCATTTAAAAACAATAAAGAAGGGTTGAAATTTAATATTAAATTATCTTTTTTATTTCTACTCCAACCTTTAATTTGTTTTTCTCTTTTAATAGCATCTTCAATTTCAAAAAAATGTTCATAGTAAACCAAATAATGGCATTTGTATTTTGTTGTAAAAGCTTTTGAAAATGGAAGCGGATTTTGATGATAATAAAGCCTTTCTTTCAAATTATTAGTAACGCCTGTATATAATACAGTTTTGTTTTTATTAGTTAGTATGTAAACGTAATAATTATGTGAACCTTTGGTTTTCATATACCTAAAATAATAAAACTTGAGATTTTTCGCTTCGCTGTAAAAAAAAATTAGAATTTAATGTCATTCAGAAGGAGAGAAACGACTGAAGAATCTTGTAATTTAAAACTGAGATTCTTCGCTTCGCTCTGAATGACATTAACCTCTAAACAAAAAGAAATCGTCCTTCATATCTTCAATTTGTGCATCTTCATTAGTAATAATATAATCAATTGCTTGGGTTGTAAAAGCATTCCCTTTTTCGGTAAGCGACACAATGTTCTTATTTAGTACAATCATATTGTTTTTTAGCGCTAATTCTAAAACGGTTTTCGCTCGTACCTTTTGCCAATTAATATGTTCTTGTAAGTGATTTACATGTCTTTCTCTAGCTTCTGTATGGTTTTTTAAATGCAATAAAAAAGTTAATAAAGACACTTCTGTTCGTTGTTGTTTTTCGCGATACATAACCGCAATAACTCCTTTGCTTGGTGCAAATAAATACACAAGCAGGAATAATAAACCAAGCATGGTTGTAATAGATCCTGCAATGGAAGCATCTAACCAATGCGCAAACCAATAGCCAGATATTGCGCTTAAAACTCCAAAACCAATAGCTAGTCCAAGCATCTTTTTTAAATCTGTAGTTAGTAGATATGCAGCAGCAGCAGGAGCAATCATAAGAGCAACTACTAAAATTGCACCAACAGCATCAAAAGCACCAACGGTTGTAACTGAGGAAACAGACATCAATCCATAATGAATAACAGCAGGAGGAAAACCTAGTGAAGCCGCTAAGCCTTTATCGAAAGTACTCACTTTTAATTCTTTAAAAAATGCTAAGAGTAAGGTAATTGTAATAAGTAAAATTGTGCCAATAATCCATAGTGATTTCGGACCAACATCAACTCCAGAAATTAGTAACCTATCAAAAGGAGCAAATGCCAATTCGCCTAACAAAACAGCATCTACATCTAAATGCACATCGTTGGCGTTTTTAGCTATCATAATCACACCAATACTAAACAATGCAGGAAACACTAAACCAATAGCTGTATCTTCTTTTACTAGTCCAGTTTTCTGAATATATTCTACTAAAACCACAGTAATAATTCCTGTAAAAGCAGCTAGTAAAATTAATAAAGGCGAGTTGAGGTTGTGTGTAATAAAAAAACCAATTACAATTCCAGGAAGTATAGAATGACTAATGGCATCGCTAATCATTGCCATTCTTCGAAGTACTAAAAAAGTACCAGGAATTGCACAAGCAATGGCAACCAAACTAGCAATAAGTTGTATTTCAATTTGTGCACTATTCATTGTTACTATCTTGTTGGTTATATAAATTAGAAGCTGTTTTAAAGCCTTCGTCTGTTAAACTCCACATATTACCTTGTAGTGTTACATAATTTTTCTTTACTAATTTTTGAAGCGTACCACGTGTGTAACCTTGAAAGTTATTTAAAATTTTAATGGCATGCGGATGCGAAATATTTTCATGTGTTTCAGCAATATTATACATAAAAGCTAGGGTTTTGTGTAACTCTAAATCGCGTCTGTTTTTTATAAATCGAATTTGCTTAAATAGTAACCCACGACTTGGTGAAAATATAAAGGAGAATACTACAAAAACAGCAGCTACTAATACAATTACAGGTCCTGTAGATAGGTTGTTTTGACTGGCACTAATTGCTGTACCAAATACACCCGAAAAAGCACCAAAAATTGCTGCTAAAAAAACCATTGTTGCTAAACTATTTGTCCATTGTCTTGCGGCAGCTGCAGGAGCAAGTAGCATGGCGCTCATTAGTACAACACCAACAGTTTGTAAACCCAATACAATTGCTAAAACAATAAAACTGGTAATTAAAATGTCTATAAACTTGGTATTAAAACCTAAGGTTTTGGTATAGTCTGCATCAAAAAGAAGTATTTTAAATTCTTTCCAGAAAAGTAATAATACTACTAAACAGATTCCTGTAACACTTGCCATGAGCCACACATCGCTTTCTACTAAAGTTGCGGCTTGTCCAAATAGATATTTATCTAAACCTGCCTGATTGGCATTAGGTTGCTTTTGAATAAATGTTAGTAATAACATACCAAAACCAAAAAACAAGGAAAGAATTAACCCTAAAGCAGTATCGCTTTTTAAATGGGTTTTAGTAATAATACCACGAATCCAAAAGGTACCAACAAGTCCACTTACCAAGGCGCCTAACAGTAAAGTGTTGCTGTCTTTTGCTCCTGTAATTAAAAATGCAATAGCAATTCCTGGTAAAGCTGCGTGTGAAATAGCATCACCAAGTAAACTTTGTTTTCTTAGAACAGCAAAACTACCAAGCATTCCTGTTACTGCTCCAAGAATTGCAGTTCCAAGTGTGATGGTTCGTAATGTGTAGTCTGTAAAGACTAGTTGTATGTATTCTGTTATGTCCATTTAATTCCTGCGAAAGCAGGAATCTCTTCCAGCTACGCGAATTTTTTTTTTTGTCATTGCGAGACTTTTTTAAGTCGTGGCAATCTGTTTAATATTTATTAATTTCTGTTCATTTTGCCTTGATGCAAAACGAACTAAAAGATCACAATCAAAATCAGGAAATTGCTAAAGCATCATTCGTTTTCCGCCTTTGCGCAATCTGGCTCATTCACTAAAAATGTATTCAATACATTTTCTTAACGTTTTGCCCTGTGCTTGAAGCTGCGCTTCGCATCTACATATCTTCACTCATTATTTCTGAATTTTGATGTTTTTCGACTTTGTCGAAATTTGGGACTTTCAATTTTTTATTTTAGTTACTTCATTTTTTGATTTTTTCATTTAAGTAAGTGCTGAAAACTGAGACTGCAAACTGATTACTGCTCACTGTCTACTATACTATTCCTGTATACTTACTTTGTAATTAATGCCGTAAGTCTTGGTTAAATTATCGTCGTTAAAAATATCTTTAACTGGTCCTGTTGCTATTTTCTTTACGTTTAAAAAGGTTACCCAATCGAAATATTCTGGAACCGTTTGTAAATCGTGATGTACAACAATAACCGTTTTTCCTGCTTTTCGTAATTCTTTTAAAATATTGATAATAGCTATTTCGGTAGTTGCATCTACACCTTGAAATGGCTCGTCCATAAAATATATAGATGCATTTTGAACTAAGGCTCTTGCTAAAAAAATACGTTGTTGTTGTCCACCAGAAAGCTGACTTATTTGTCTGCTTTTAAAGGCAAGCATACCAACTTTTTCTAAAGCTTCTAGTGCTGCTTTTTTTTCTTTTTGTCTCGGACGTTTAATCCAGCCCAAACTACCATAAGTTCCCATCATTACAACATCTAATGCAGTGGTTGGGAAATCCCAATCTACGCTTCCTTTTTGTGGCACATATGCAACCAATTTTCGTTGCTTGTCGTACGGTTTTCCATAGATGCTTACGCTTCCAGCAATGGGTTTTAAAATGCCTAAAATAGATTTTATAAGGGTAGATTTTCCTGCGCCATTAGGACCAACAATTGCCATAAGGACACCTTCTGGAATTTCTAAATCGATATCCCAAAGTACAGGTTTGTAGTTGTATGCAACGGTTAAATCGTCTACTTTTACTGCTAATTCTCCTACGAAAGCAGGAGTTTCATTTTTAGGAGTACTGTTTTTAATATTTTCTTCTGAATTGTTTTTCATTATTATTTAAAAATTTTCTTCTGTTCATTTTGCCTTGATGCAAAACGAACCAAAAGATCACAATCAAAATTAGGAAATTGCTAAAGCATCACTCGCTTTCGAGATTTCGTACTTGAAGCTGCGCTTTGCATCTACATCTCTTCGCTCATTATTTCTGAATTTTGATGTTTTCCGACTTTGTCGGAATTTCAAGTTCCATTTATATTTCCGTTTTCATTATTTAATCTACTTTAACAAATACAAATTTTGCTAATTTTTGGTTTTACCAAAAGTTGATTTTTATTTATTATGAGATTCCTGCTTTCACAGTAATTTACTTCAAAGCATTAACAATAGTATTCACATTATATTCAAACATACCAATATAAGTACCTTCAACAGTTCCAGTATTTCCTAATGCATCGGAATATAAAGTGCCACCAATTTCTACTTGATGTCCTTTTGAGTTTACTGCTGCTTGTAATGCTTCTATGGTTCGTTTTGGTACTGAACTTTCTACAAAAATTGCTTTCACTTGTTTATCGATAATAAATGTAGCTAATTTTTGAACATCTTGCACACCTGCTTCGGTAGCTGTAGATAATCCTTGAAGGCCAACTACTTCAAAATCGTAATTTTTGCCAAAATAATTAAAGGCATCGTGAGCAGTTACAAGAATTCTTTTTTCTTTTGGAAGCGTTGCAATTGTTGTCTCTACGTTTTTTTGAAGCGCTTCTAATTTTTCTAAATATAGTTTTTCGTTTTCTGAAAATTGAGCAGCGTTTTTAGGGTCTTTTTCCGATAAAGTTGCTGTTACTTTTTTAGTAAACTGCTTGAAGTAATTGATATTAAACCAAACATGCGGATCGTAATTGGATGCAAAATAATCGGAACCAATTAATGTGGTCTTATCAATTTCTTCGGCTAAAGCAATAGGTGTTTTTGTTTTGCTTCCCATTTTTTCAAAAACTTCTACAAGCTTTCCTTCTAAATGCAAGCCATTGTAAAAAATTATGTCTGCATTTACTAGTTTGGTTACATCGCCTTCACTGGCTTTGTATAAATGCGGATCTACACCAGAACCCATTAAACCTTGTGTGTTTACCAAATCGCCTCCAATGTTTTTTACCAAATCGGTAATCATGGTTGTGGTAGTAACAATGTTTAATTTTCCGTTATCTTGTTTTTCAGTTTTACAACTTAATATTAAAAAAGCTGTTACTAGTAAAAGTATGTTTTTTTTCATCTTTAATTTCCGCGAAAGCGGTAATCTTTTTAATTAATTTTTCGTTTTAATCCTTTCTATTTGGCTCAAGGTGACCATAGAAATTTTGTTATTTTAATACTCTATAACTAAACCCTAATCCTAATAAAATGTCTTGACCTTTAGTGATGCTTGTTCCTGCATATACATCTAATTGTAAATCATTAGAAACTAAATAAGTAAGGCCAGCGTCCCAATAATGGTTTGCTTTGTTGTCTTCTGGAAAATCGCCATAGAGTTCTGCGTACATCCCAAATTTTTCTGAAATACTATAACCATAAGCAACTGTGTAAATTGCTGCTGCTTCGGGCGAATCGTTTCCCCATTCTGCTCCAAGGTTGTAACCAATACTTGATTTTTCACTTAATGTATGTGACAGTGAAAACCTAAAATCTACAGCTGTAGATTCTGGACGATAATCATTAGAAGCAGTAAATAGAGGAAATACGTGACCTATAAATGCTATTTCTGGCCAACCATTTTTTTCTTCTAGTATATCTATTTTTACTCCTAATAATAATGGCGAAAAACCACTAGTTACGTTATTTAATTTATTGCCATTTACCTTTGTTGTGCCTTCTACAAAGTCCCAACCAAGACGTAATTCCATATTGTCTAGAAGTCCGAAACGTATTAAAGTAGTATTAAAAGTGAAGTTTTCAGATTTAATATTATTGTCTTTAAAAGAGTCGTATAAACCTCCTGTTTCAATTTGAAGCACTCCTTTTCCAACTGTTGAAGAAGCTTCTGTTGCATCTGGTCTGTCTGTTACTAGAGCTTCTGGTTTATTTTCTTCTTGAGCAAAAGAAAAATTTGATATAATTATAAATAATAAAGAGGAATAATTTAACAAGACCTTTCGACTGCGCTCAAGGTGACATTGCATTAAAAATGGATGTTTTGATTTAGTTAATTTCATTTACGTATATAATTTTTGTAAAATCTTCATTTAGAAGAATGGTGTTATTGTTACTATTTATTTGTGTCATTTTATTTGAAGCAAACTGTTTTGTAACAGTTATTTTGTTTCCATATTTTAAACCATTTAGAGCACAAAATTCAAAGAATTCTTTATCGTCACTCATAAGTCTAGAAATAATATATTTTTTTCCTTCTTGTGTTTTTGATAACGTAATAGAAGTATCTTTTGTAGTTATTACACCTTGCGCATTTGGAATAGGATCTCCATGAGGATCAAACTTTGGATTGCCTAAATAGTCACTAATCTTATCTGCTAAAAAATCGGAAGTTTCATGCTCTAAAAGTTCTGCTTCTTTATGAATTTCGTGTAAAGACATATCGAAGGTTTTATGAAGAAAAGCTTCCCAAAGCCTATGCTTTCTTATTACTTTTAATGCAAGTTTTTCGCCATCTTTGGTTAACTCTAAAGCTTTATATTTTTCGTATTTAATAAGGTTTTTATTCGCTAAATTTTTAGCCATATCTGTTGCTGCAGCATTAGATATGCCAAGTTTTTTAGCAATGTTTCCAGGTTTGGTATCATTGCCATCATTTTTATCGTTTTTGTAAATGGCTTTTACAAAGTTTTCTATAGCTACAGACATTTTTAATAACTTTAATTAAAATTTAAGCATGCTTAAATATTTTTCAAATGTAACTAAAAAAAGCATAATGCCAAAATTATTAGTATTTTGGCATGGTTTAAGTATGTAGTATTTAAAATTTATAATATGAAGTATTTCTTTTTTGTTTTAAGCATTTGTTTTTCTGGTTTGGTTTTCGCTCAAGATTCTATTCCAGTTTCGGTTGTTGAAACCCCAAGAATAGTAAAAAAACTAGCTATTGGTAAAAGTATGTTAGTAGATAATTATGAAGTTAAATTTGTTAAAGTTATCGAAGATTCTAGGTGCCCAACCAATGTAAGTTGTGTTTGGGCTGGACAAGTAAAAGTATTGGTTGCTATTTTAGAAAAGGGAGTTGTAAAAGAAGAAAAACAAATTACTTTAAGTACAAAAATTCCTTTTAAAAATAGAATTGGTAATTTAATTTCTTTAGAGAATACAATGGTTTCTGGTTATAATGTATTTCCATATCCTGAGTATGGATCTAAAATAAACCCGGAAGATTATTATTTGCAAGTTGGTGTAGAAAAGGAATAGTTTTAACCGCAACCACAATTATTACTACTGCCACAAGCCTTAGAGTTTTTCTTTTTTTCTTTCCAGAAAAATTTCTTTACTAAAAAGCCTAAAGCAATAAATAAAGCAGAAAATACAAGTATGTTTTGAACAATAGTATTCATAATTATTTTAAAAACTGATAAGCAATTAATGCTACAAGGTAAGCAAAAGCACTCATAATTACTAGCTGAGACATTGGCCATTTCCAAGAGTTTGTTTCTCGTTTTACTATTGCAAGCGTACTCATACATTGCATTGCAAATGCATAAAATAGCAATAGCGAAATACCTGAAGCAAAGTTAAATAATGGTCCACCAAGAATTGGGTTTACTTCTCCAGCCATTCTGTTTTTTATGGTTTCTTCTTCATCACTACCAACACTATAAATAGTTGCAAGAGTACCTACAAAAACCTCACGTGCTGCAAAACTACTTACAATAGCGATACCAATTTTCCAGTCGTAACCTAGTGGTCGTATTGCAGGTTCAATAGCTCTTCCTGTTATACCTATAAACGAATGCTCTAATTTATGCGATGCAATTTTTTGATGTAATTCATCGTCTGATAAATTTTGAGAAGCATACTCTGTTTTTATAATTTCTTCGGCATTATTAAAATTTTCACCAGGACCATAAGAAGCTAAAAACCATAATACGATTGAGATAGCTAATATTATTTTTCCTGCTCCAAATACAAAAGATTTTGTTTTTTCTAAAACCGTTAATGCAACGTTTTTTATAAGTGGTAATTTGTAGTTTGGCATTTCTACTACAAAAAAGGTTTTACTTTTTATTTTTAATATTCTGTTTAATATATAAGCCGATATTATTGCAGCCCCAAATCCTATTAAATATAATAACATAAGCGTAAGAGCTTGGTAGCCTAAGCCTAAAAACCGTCCTTCTGGAATTACTAAAGAAATAATAATTAAGTAAACTGGAAGTCTTGCAGAGCAAGTTGTAAATGGTGTTACTAAAATTGTTATTAAGCGTTCTTTCCAGCTTTCAATATTTCTAGTTGCCATAATTGCGGGTATAGCACACGCAGTACCAGAAATAAGTGGAACCACACTTTTACCGCTTAAGCCAAAACGACGCATGATTCTGTCCATTAAAAACACCACGCGACTCATATAACCACTTTCTTCTAAAATGGCGATAAATAAAAACAAAAATGCAATTTGTGGTATAAATATTACAATGCCACCAAGTCCTGGTATAATACCTTCGGCAATTAAATTTGTAAAAGCGCCTTGAGGCAAGCTGTTTTTTGTCCATTCGCTAAATGCAGCAAAAGTACTGTCTATAAAATCCATTGGTACGCTAGACCAATCGTAAATAGCTTGAAAAATGGTTAGTAAAATGATGCCAAAAATAAGGTAGCCCCAAACTTTATGGGTTAATATTCTATCGAATTTTGTACGTAAATCTTTTGCTTGCGAGGCATCTATAGTCTGCCCTTTTTTTAAGGTATTATTAATAAACTGATACCTTTTAATAGTTTCTTTTTGTTGTAGCCTTTTTAAATCGTTTTTAGATTTTGTTTTAAAGCTAGCAATAGCATCCATTTCTTTACGACTAGTTTTTCCAAAATTTACATCTTGTGTTATTACTAACCAAAGTTTATATAATAGTTGGTTTGGAAATGCTTTACGTAATCGGTTAAAGTAATCTACATCAATTT
Source organism: Oceanihabitans sp. (assembly GCA_049614585.1). Classification (GTDB taxonomy): domain Bacteria; phylum Bacteroidota; class Bacteroidia; order Flavobacteriales; family Flavobacteriaceae; genus Oceanihabitans. Next base: position 4,105 of record JBMZDY010000004.1, on the reverse strand, counting down.
GAGATGCATGTAAACATGGCTCGACAGATAATTCTTTATAATTAGTAATTAATTGCTTTAGGCCTTCTATACCTTCGTTTTTACGCGTACTTATTAAAGATATTTTGGTGTTCAGTTGTTGTTCTAAATAATCAATATCTAGCGAGATGCCTTTGTAACGCATTCTATCTGCCATATTAATTACAAGAATAGTAGGGATTTCTAAATCTTTAATTTGTGTAAAAAGAAGTAAGTTTCTTTTTAAATTTTCTACATCACTTACTACTATTGCAACGTCTGGATAGTCTTTATCCTTTTTATTTAAAAGGAGCTCTATCACTACATTTTCGTCTAATGAAGAAGCGTTTAAGCTATAGGTTCCAGGTAAATCTATAATATGTGCTTTTACACCACGAGGTAATTTACAGATACCTTCTTTTTTTTCAACAGTAATCCCAGGGTAGTTTCCAACCTTTTGGTTTAAACCTGTTAATGCGTTAAATACCGAAGTTTTTCCTGTATTAGGGTTTCCAATAAGTGCAACGTTAATTTGTTTACTCATGGATAATTTTTTCGATTAATATGTGGTTTGCAGTTTCTTTTCGAATTGCTAAGTGTGTGCCGTTTATGTTTAAATACATTGGGTCTTGAAAAGGAGCTACTTGTAATAAGGTAACAGTATTACCAGGAAGGCAACCCATTTCTAATAGTTTTAGAGGAATATAATGCGAAGATACATCTGTTATAATGCCTTTTTCTCCTCTTTTAAGATGTGCTACGGTTGCTTGCAAGCTTATTTAGATTGATTTTAAAGAAGCAAAAGTAAGCTAAACTTTTTAAGTTTAAAAGTTTCGCGTTTAAAAGTTTAGGTATTTGTTTAGTTGTTTTTTTTAAGTATTTGAATATCTTTTAATAACCTAGAAATTTCGGTAGGATTTGTACCATCGTAAAAACCTCTTATTTGCTTCTTTTTATCGATAAGCATAAAGTTTTCGGTATGTATCATATCGAAAGGTCCTCCATCTCCAGCATCTTTAACAGCTAGATAACTTTTTCTAGCAAGTGCATAAATTTGCTTTTTATTGCCAGTTACTAAATTCCATTTCGCATCATTAACACCTTTTTCTAGCGCATATTTTTTTAACTGCGCTACACTATCTATTTTAGGAGTTACCGAATGTGAAAGTAAAAGTACTTCAGGATCATTAATTATTTCTTTTTGAATTAAAGACATGTTATCTGTCATTATTGGGCAAATAGTTTGGCAAGTAGTAAAAAAGAAATCTGCCACATAAATTTTGTCTTTATAGTCCTCTTGTGTAATCGTTTTCCCGTTTTGGTTGGTTAAACTAAAATTGGCAATTTTGTGATATTTTTTTTGATGCTGAATTGTACTGTCTACCAACTCTGCATTTACTAAAGCAGGTTGGTATATAGGTAAAGGCTTATCTACTTTTAATATATTATAAAATACAGAAATTATAATAATAGAAAGTATGGTTAATACAATTCCAAAGTATTTATAATCTTTAAAAAAGGAAAGCATATGCTAATAATTTATTGCAAAAGTACAATGAAAAATATTTTTAAAATATAGAATTACACCTTAATTGTTTGTTAAATAATGAAAGCAAATAGTATTTATCTTTTACAAGTAACTCTAAATATGTATTTTTGCTCGTTATTAATAAAACCCAATACATGACTGTTTTTTTAATTAAAGCTGCTCAATTATTTTTGAGCCTTTCTATATTAGTTGTCTTACACGAATTAGGACATTTTATTCCTGCAAAAATATTTAAAACCAAAGTAGAGAAATTCTATTTATTTTTCGATATAAAGTTTTCATTGTTTAAAAAGAAAATTGGCGAAACCGTTTATGGAATTGGCTGGTTGCCACTTGGAGGTTATGTAAAAATAGCTGGTATGATAGACGAGAGCATGGATAAAGAGCAAATGGCACAAGAACCAAAACCATGGGAGTTTCGCTCGAAACCATCTTGGCAACGTTTAATTATTATGCTTGGTGGTGTATTCATGAATTTTGTACTAGCATTCTTTTTGTATATGATTATTTTATTTACATGGGGAACCAGTTACGTAGCAAAAGATGCTGTAAAATATGGTTATGGTGTAAGTAAAACTCTAGAGAATTATGGTTTTCAACAGGGAGACAAAGTTATTTCAATTGATGGAAAGCCTGTAGAAGAGTTATCTGAAAAAATAGATAAATATTTAATGTTTAGAACTATTGAAAGCATAAAAGTAGAACATGCTAATGGTACTATTGAAGATCTTACAATTCCAGAAGACATAGGAAAACAGCTTTTTGCAGCTGGAGATTTACCAGGATTAGAAGCACGTTCGCCATTTAATATAGACTCTGTAGCAGTGGGAATGCCAGGAGCAATAGCAGGTTTAAAAGCAAAAGACGAAATTATTGCTGTTAATGGTAAACCGGTTACTTACTTTACAGATTTTACATATGCTTTAAAAAACAGCCCAACAAAAGAGATAGTATTACAAGTAAAAAGAGATTTAGAAATTAAAGAATTTTCCCTTACAATAAACGAAGACAATAAAATAGGAGTAGTGTTTTATAAAACAGACCCAGATTTTATTAAGTTTTCGCATAAAGACTATACATTAGCCGAAAGTATTACAGGAGGATTTAGTAAAGGTTACTGGGAAATAAAAGATTATTTAGCACAGTTTCAATATATATTTACCAAAAAAGGAGCTTCTCAAATTGGTGGTTTTGCTGCCATAGGCCAAATGTTTCCAGCAACATGGAACTGGCAAGCATTTTGGTACCTAACTGCATTCTTATCTATTATGCTAGGTGTTTTAAACTTATTACCAATTCCAGCTTTAGATGGAGGACACGTAATGTTTTTATTATACGAAATGATTTCTGGTAGAAAACCTGGCGATAAGTTTATGGAGTATGCACAAATAGCTGGTTTTATATTACTTATTGGCTTGGTATTGTTTGCAAATGGAAACGATGCATTCAAGGCAATTCAAGAATGGTTAAACTAATTGAAAGTTTTTTTTTAAAAAAAGACGAGTTGCTTTGTAATAATTAAAAAATAATATATATTTGCGCTCGCAAAAGCGATAAACACTCCTCTTTAGCTCAGTTGGTTAGAGCATCTGACTGTTAATCAGAGGGTCCTAAGTTCGAGTCTTAGAAGAGGAGCAAGTTATAAACCACTTACAGAAATGTAGGTGGTTTTTTTGTTGTTATAAGCTTATAATGAAGAAGTTAAAAGGTGTTTTAAGTTGCTTTTTAAAATTAGTACAACTCTAGAGAGGGCTATATAAACCCCTTGTCTTTTGCTTTTTTTATTAAAGTCCTATCGTCTTTTTTAGGGACTTCAAAAATATCTTTTAATATTCTTTTTCTTCTTTCTATACCACCAATAGAAAGCGGAATAATATTTGGTAAGTCTATCATTTTTGTTCCAATAGAAAGTTCATATAGTATTTGGCGGTCTATTTTATCGATACTTATATCGTTAGCTATTTGTTTACGTAATAAATTTAAAACCGATTTACTATAAAATGGCGAATCTTCTAATACCATAACAATTGCATCTAAGAGTACTTTTGGTGTGATATCGTTTTTTACTAAAAAAGCTTCTGGGTTTATGTTTTTAATAATGTTATTTATTCTGTAATTATCATTATATGTTGTTGCAATAATAATTTTAGATTTTGGCGACATTTTTCGAATTTCTAAACCTAAATCTTCACCAGAGTGAAGTTCTAATTTATCAGATTCGGGTAGCTTAATATCTAAAAATATTAAATCGAAAAAAGAATCAGAATTTTTCGAAATGATTTCTATAGCTGCATCAATATGGTGTGCTTCTGCTATATTAAAATCGAACAAATTGGTATCTGCAGTAATTTTTGTAAGAGCACTTTTATATGCTTCTATTATTATTGGGTGATCATCAATAATTAATATATTATTAGACTTCATTTTATGTAGTATAAGGGAGTTTATAATTATTTTTGTTCCTTTATTTGGTTTAGATTCTATGGTGAATTCGCCATCTAAATCGTTTATTCTAGAGCGCATATTTGCTAAACCAATTCCTTTAATTCCTTTGCTTTC
>JBMZDY010000003.1:0-30098 GCA_049614585.1 Oceanihabitans sp. | reverse complement strand
TCGTTTAAATGAAGGAAACGTTTTAGAAACCGATTTTAAAAATAGAGTTGCCACAATAGGAAGCTTATTAGAAGAGGTTATAAAAATAGATCCAGAACGTGTAAATGCTGTTCGTGAAAGACTAAAGAAAGGTGTTGAAGATTTGCGTGAAAAATACGACGAAAACCGTTTTGAACAAGAACTCGTTTACTATATAGAAAAATTTGATATTACCGAAGAAAAAGTGCGTTTACAAAACCATTTAGAATATTTTATTTCTGCATTAAACTCTAAAGATTCTAACGGAAAAAAATTAGGTTTTATTGGCCAAGAAATTGGAAGAGAAATAAATACCATTGGATCTAAAAGTAATTTTGCGCCAATGCAACAGCTTGTGGTTCAAATGAAAGATGAATTAGAGAAAATTAAAGAACAACTTTTAAACGTACTATAACGTTTAAAAAAGTAATGCGGATAACAACTATTTTCGAAACTTTAAAAAAATGAAATTATTAAATACAGTTTGTAAGTTGTTTTGTGTTTTTTTAGCTGTAAATAGTACAACACAATGTTCTAGTTCTAAAAAAACAAATAATTTAGAAACAACTACAAGCCAAATAGAACTACAAGAAAAAACTTCTCTTAATTTAGGTGAAGTCTATTACCAACATTGGGTTGCTGGAGTACAAGGAGGCGGTTCTGGAGTAACTTTATTTGTTACAGTTACAGAAAATAAGGAGCAGTTAAAATTAGACTCGGTATACTTTAGTGGTATGCAAGCAAAATTAAATCCTTCACAAAAAAACTATGTTGCAAACTTTAAAACAGAAGCAAATAAAAAGGAAGATTTAGTAATGAGTAACGAAGAAAAAGCAGAATATGGTAACCAAATACCAAATAACAAAAACTTTCCTTTTAAGTTAGAAAATAACCAATGTGTTATTAGTTATGTACAAAATAATACAACCAAATACTTTAAAGTAAGTAACCTTATTAAAAAACCAAGACAAGAATTTCCAGGCACTGCACCAAATCGATAATACTAATTAGCGTTGTAAAACGTTTTTAATTGCAGTATATTTAGCAGAATTAAAAACTACATTTTTGAGCGTATTAAAAAAGTTTGTAAAAGACACTTTTATTTATGGGTTGGCAATAGTATTGCCTAGACTTATTAATTTTCTATTAGTACGTTTACATACAGATGTTTTACCAAACGAAGGCTATTCAGAAAATACAGAATTTTACATTGTCGCTGCTTTTTTTAATGTGATTTTAACCTACGGAATGGAAACTTCTTTTTTTAGATTTTTTAGCAAACACCAAGAAAAAGAAAAAGTACTTTCCACAGCAATTATTACTATAGTTACTAGCACACTAATCTTTGCAGCACTCTTGTTCTTTTTTAGAGATGTTATTTCCGAAACACTTAGAATCAATACTAATTTTTATACACTTTTAGTAGCTATAACCGTAATAGACACTTTAGTTGTAATTCCGTTTGCATACTTAAGAGTTACAGGAAGACCAATTCGCTTTGCTTTCTATAAAATAATTAATGTGTTTATTATAGTAGTTTTAAATGTGTTATTTCTATCTACAGCCTATGGTTCAAATACATTAAGAAATGTATTTCGTGTTGCTAATGTAGTTGAGTACATTTTTATAGCAAACCTTATTGCTAGTGCTGTAATACTAATTTTAGTCTTGCCATATTTCTTTAAATCGAAATTGCAATTCGATTCTAGCATATTAAAACAATTACTAAATTATGGTTGGCCAATTATGGTTGCGGGTTTAGCATTTGTAATAAACGAAAATTTAGACAAATGGTTATTGCCAGTTTACGAAGGAAAATATATAAATGGAGCCTATAGTGCTTGTTACAAATTAGCTGTGTTTATGACACTATTTATTCAAGCTTTTAGAATGGGAGCAGAACCCTTTTTCTTTAATCATGCAAAAGATAAAGATGCAAAAAAGAACTATGCAACCATTTTAAAATATTTTACAATTGTAGGTGCTTTAGGCTTGCTAATTGTAACCATTTATATAGACTGGTTAAGACCAATTTTTATAAAAAACGAAAGTTATTTACTCGCTCTAGATATTGTGCCAATAGTATTATTAGCAAATTTATGTCTAGGTATATATCACAACCTATCCATATGGTATAAACTAACCGATAAAACACGTTACGGAATGTATATTTCTATAATTGGAGCGCTAATAACCATTGCTTTTAATGTGGTATTTATTCCAAAAATTGGTTTTATGGCATGTGCTTATGCAACACTTTTAGCTTATGGAATTATGATGATTATATCTTATTTTTTAGGAAAAAAACATTATCCAGTTCCTTATCCTATTAGCCGAATTGCAGTTTATTTAATTACAAGTGTTGTATTTTCGTTTATAAGTTATTATGTTTTAGATAGAAATATTTTAATAGGAACTCTATTTTTGTGTGTATTTATAGCGATAATTTTCTATTTAGAAAAAAGCGAATTAAAACAAATATTAAAACGAAGCTAATCATTCATTCAGAATGTCATACTAAGCGCAGTCGAAGTGCAAAGCGAAGAATCTTAAACGAAGAATCTCAATAAAAATGAAAATAAATATAATAAACAAATCCAGTCACGCATTACCACATTACGAAACCATCGCTTCTGCAGGAATGGATTTGCGTGCAAATATTTTAGAACCTATAAAGCTTAAGCCACTAGAAAGAACCATTGTAAAAACCGGCTTATTTATAGAATTGCCAATAGGTTTTGAAGCACAAGTAAGACCAAGAAGCGGTCTAGCAGCAAAAAAAGGAATAACTGTATTAAACACTCCAGGAACTATAGATGCAGATTATAGAGGCGAAATAGGAGTGATATTAGTAAACCTTTCTAACGAAGAATTTATAATAGAAAATGGCGAACGTATTGCACAACTTATAATAGCAAAACACGAACGTGCAGATTGGATAGAAGTAACAACACTTTCTGAAACTTCTCGTGGAGAAGGAGGCTTTGGAAGTACAGGAGTAAAATAAACAGATTTGTCTTTCAGAGCGTAGCGAAGAATCTCAAAACAAATCAACAACTTAACTACAAACGAATCAACTTTTAAAACATGAAAATAATAGTACCAATGGCAGGACGAGGTTCCCGCTTACGTCCACATAGTTTAACAGTACCAAAACCATTAATTCCTGTTGCAGGACAACCAATTGTACATAGATTAGTAAAAGACATTGCAAAGGTTTTAAAGCAACCAATAGAAGAAATAGCATTTGTACTTGGTGATCCTGCTTGGTTTGGAGATGAGGTGGTTACTAGCCTAGAAAAACTAGCAGAAAGCCTTGGCGCAAAAGCATCAATTTACAGACAAGACCAACCTTTAGGTACTGGCCATGCAATAATGTGTGCAAAACCGTCACTTTCTGGTCCAGCAGTAATTGCTTATGCAGATACTTTAATTCGTGCAGATTTTAATTTAGATGCCGAAGCAGATGCTGTAATTTGGACAAAAAAAGTTGCAAACCCAGAAGCGTATGGTGTTGTAAAATTAAATGCAGAAAACAACATTACAGAACTGGTAGAAAAACCAGAATCCTTTGTAAGCGATCAAGCAGTTATAGGAATTTACTATTTTAAGGATGTAGCAGTTTTAAAAAATAAACTGCAAGAAGTACTAGACGAGAATATTATGAATGGTGGCGAATACCAAATTAACGATGGTATTTTACGCATGATGCAAGCAGGAAATGTTTTTAAAACAGGAACAGTAGACGAGTGGATGGATTGTGGTAATAAAGCCGTTACCATTGAAACAAATACTAGAATGTTAGGGTTTTTAAAAGCAGATAAAGAAGAGCAATTAATAGCAGATTCTGTAACTTTAGAAAATGCTACAATTATAGAACCTTGCTATATTGGCGAAAACACCAAACTAATTAATACAACCGTAGGACCAAACGTATCTATTGGTGCCAATTGCGTATTAGAAAATACAAGCGTTAAAAATAGCCTAATACAAAACCATACAAGCATAAAAAACGCTAAATTAGACGAAGCAATGATTGGGAACCACGTAAAGTACAATGGCGCGTTTACCAAAATTAGTATTGGCGATTATTCCGTTTTGGAATAATTGTTGAAATGTCATTCAGAGCGAAAGCGAAGAATCTCTTTAATCTATGAAAAAACAACAATACATATTACTTTTCCTTTTCGGAATTTTTCTCTTTCCGCAGGCAAATTATGCACAAGTAGATTTTAATAAAAAACCAGACGACGATTTAGGAGATGTTACAGATGCTTACCAAGAACATTTTTTTGAAGCATTAAAACAAAAAGGAATTGAAAACTACGACAGAGCAGTAGAAGCATTATTAAAATGTGTTGCAATAAGCGAAAAAGAGCCTGCTTTATTTTACGAGCTAGGTAAAAATTATAATAAATTAAAAAACTATACCGAAGCAGAGAATGTATTATTAATAGCTGTAGAAAAAGAACCAGATAACGAATGGTTTTTAGACGAATTGTATGATGTATATGCCAAACAAAACGATATAGAAAACGCTTTAAAAACAGTAAAACAGCTTATAAAATACCATCCAGATTATAAAGAAGACTTAGCAACACTGTATGTAAAAACCAAACAGTATAATGAAGCGTTACAAATATTAGACGAATTAGATGCCGAGTATGGTGTTTCCAATACTAGAGATCGCGTTCGCAATTTAATTTATAAAGCAACCGGAAGAAAAAAAGAACAAATAAAAAACCTAGAAGAACGCATAGACGTTAACCCTAACGAAGAGCGTAATTACCTTTCTTTAATTTACAGGTATAGCGAAAACAACCAAAAAGAAAAAGCATTTCAAACCGCACAAATTTTATTAAAAAAACAACCAAAGTCGCAATTAGTACATTTGGCATTATATAAGTTTTACTTAGATAAAAATCAAGCAGATCTTGCAATAAACTCGATGCAAATAGTATTAAATAGTAACCAAATAAAACCAGATGCAAAGGCTTTAGTGTTAAACGATTTTGTAAAATTTGTAAGCAAAAACCCAGAGTACGAATCGCAGTTAGTAGAGCTAACAGCAAATTTAGGTTTAGACGATAGCACTAGCACAAATATAGAAGTAGCTCAATATTTTTTAGCAAAAGGAAATAAAGCAAAAGCACTTAGTTATTACGAAAAAGCACTTGTAGACCAACCAGAAAGTTTCCCATTAATTAGAAATGTTTTATTGCTTTATATAGATGTTGAAAATTATACTTTAGCAGTTCAAAAAAGCGAAGAAGTATTAGATAAATTTCCATCGCAACCCTTATTGTATTTAATAAATGGTGTTGCACAAAACAAATTAAACCAAGCACAAAAAGCAATACGTGTTTTAGAAACTGGGCTCGATTATATTATAGACGATAATAAAATGGAAAGCGATTTTTATAAACAATTAAGTGTTTCTTACACCCAATTAAACAATACAAGCAAAGCAAAAGCGTTTAGTGATAAAGCAAAGCAATTATACCCTTCAAATTAAATGCAAGTACCAAAAATAATATACGCTTCTTTAATTATAGTTTTTGCATTAGTTAGTTGTAAATCAGCTAAAAGTGTAAGTTCAAATAATACCAATTTAAATCTTACCGCAAAACAATTAATAAAAGAAAACACAAAAGTAACGCCAAATTTTAAAACACTTGCAGCACGAATAAAGCTAGAAATTATTGAAGGCGAAAAATCTAAAAGTTATGCTGTAAGTTTACGAATTAAAAAAAATAACACCATATGGTTAAGTGGTGGTTTGGGCATGGTAAAAGCTCGTATAACACCTAATAGTGTTAGCTTTTATAACAAACTTGATAATACTTTTTTTGAAGGAGATTATGCATATTTAAGCGATGTTTTAGGAACCCAACTAGACTTTAATAAAGTGCAAAACTTGCTTTTAGGCGAAGCATTGTACAGTTTAAATTCTAACACATACGAAGCCTTTACCCAAGACAATCAATATGTATTAAAACCAAAAGTACAACCAGAAGCTTTCGAATTATTTTATATTTTAAGTGCAGCACATTTTAAAATAAACTCCCAACAATTGGCACAAGAAAAAGAGCAGCGAATGCTTCAAATAGATTATACTAATTACCAAGAAATAGCAAACCAAACTTTCCCAAAGTATATTAAAATAAATGCTATTGAAGGCATTAAAGAAACTAAAATAAATGTAGAGTTTAAGTCTATAGCTTTAAATGAAAAATTAAGCTTTCCGTTTAAAATACCTTCGGGTTATGAAAAAATTGTTTTAAAATAATGCAGTATAAATTCTTTATAAAAATAAACATTCTACTAGTGTTTTTACTTAGTTCAATGCTGTCTTTTTCGCAAAGTAAAAAGCAGCAAGAGTTAGAAGAACGCAGACTAGAATTGCGAAGAGAAATACAACAAATTAATAGTTTGCAGTCTAAAGTTAAACAGCAACAAAAATCAGAATTAACACTTATAGAAGATTTAAACTATAAAGTAAATGTGCGTAAAAATTTAATTAAAGTTACCAACCAGCAAGCCAATTTGTTAACTAGAGAGATTAACGATAACCAAAAGAAAATTTCAGAATTACGCGACGAGTTAAAAACGCTTAAAGACAATTATGCTAAAATGATTGTTACTTCTTATAAAAGTAAAAGCGAGCAAAGTAGAGTAATGTTTTTATTGTCTTCATCTAATTTTAAACAAGCATACAAACGCATACAATACATAAATCAATATACCGAATTTCAAAAAGAACAAGGCGAATCTATAAAAGCAAAAACAGCAAAACTACAAGAAACAAATGCGGTTTTATTAAAGCAAAAAAAGGATAAAAAAAATCTAATAAGTGAAAATAAAATTGCACAAAAAGAACTAGAAACCGAGTTGGTACAACATAAAACATTAATGGCTTCTATTAATAAAGACATTTCTAAATACAGTTCGCAAATAAAAACAAGGCAAGCAGAAGCGATTAAAATAGATCGGGAAATAGAACGTATTATTAAAGAAGCGATTGCAAGTTCTAATACCAAAGCTGGAACAAAAACCAAAAGTAAATCTACTACGTATGCAATGACTCCAGAAGACAAGGTATTAGCAAATAGCTTTGTAACAAGTAAAGGAAAATTACCTTGGCCAGTTGAAAAAGGAATAGTAAAACTACGGTATGGAAGGCAGCCAAGCCCTATAGTTAAAACCATTATAATACAAAGTAATGGTGTGCGAATAGCTACCGAAAAAAAGGCAAAAGTACGCGCCGTTTTTAATGGTGAAGTGTACCGAATAATAACTTCAAAAAACGGAAACCCTTCGGTTTTAGTAAGACACGGAAATTACTTTACAGCTTATTCTAATTTAGGAAAGATATATGTAAAAAAAGGAGATAAAGTAAGTACCAAACAAGAAATAGGAGAGGTGTTTACAAATCCTTCTAACGGACAATCTATATTAAGTTTTAGTATATTTAAAAATGCCAAAACAGAAAACCCAGCTTCTTGGATTTATAAAATGTAGCATTAAATAAGATACTTTTTTTCTACTATTTAAAAGTCTAATTCTTCTGGCGCATCATCGTCTGGAAGATTTGTATTAGTATTTTCTTGTGGCTTGTAGTTTTCGCAATTTACTTCTATTGAAAGATTTTTAGGTTTTGTAAATTTATCTTTAGATATGTTTAAGTCTTCATCTGCATAACAACTTTTCATATACATTCCCCAAATTGGTAATGCCATTGCTGCTCCTTGACCATAGGTTATACTTGCAAAATGTGCTGCTCTATCTTCTGCGCCAACCCAAACACCAGTTACTAAATTAGGTACCATTCCCATAAACCAGCCATCACTTTGGTTTTGTGTGGTTCCTGTTTTTCCTGCAATTGGGTTTGTAAACTCGTAAGGGTATCCTGTAATTATTTCTCTATAATCTGCACGCCATTTATCGCGTCCTTTACCTCTTAATCTTCCTCCAGAACCAGATTGTGTTACCCCTTCCATTAGGTTTACCGTTACATAGGCAGCTTCTGCGCTTAATACATCGCGAGATTCTGGTGTAAATTGGTATAAAATAGTTCCGTTTTTATCTTCAATATGTGTAACCATAACTGGTTTGGTATATACACCTTGATTTGCAAAAGCAGAGTAAGCACCAACCATTTCGTATACGCTTAAATCTGGTGTTCCTAATGCTATAGATGGTACTGGAAGTATATCTGATTCTACACCTAATTTTTTAACTAAATCTACCACTGGTTGCGGACCAACTTTATCCATTAGTCGAGCTGTAATGGTATTTATGGAGTTTGCTAAAGCGTTTTTTAAAGTACGAGTGCCTCCATATTCGTTATTATCATTTCCTGGAGTCCAAGGTTCTGGATTACCATATTTGTTTGCTTCAATAGTAATTTGAGAGTTTGGTAACTCGTCGCAAGGCGAAAGGTGCAATTGGTCTATAGCAGTTGCGTAAACAAAAGGTTTAAAGGTAGAACCTACTTGGCGTTTTCCTTGTTTTACATGATCGTATTGAAAGTGTTTGTAATTCATGCCGCCAACCCAAGCTTTTACATGTCCTGTTTGTGGATCCATACTCATCATTCCTGGATGCAAGAAATGTTTGTAATAGCGCATAGAATCCATTGGTTTCATTATGGTATCTATTTCATGCACTTTTCCATCTTTCCAGGAGAAAATGCTCATTTTTGTCGGTACATCAAAAGACGCAATAATGTCTTTATTTTTCTTTTTTAAATCGTATTTCATGTGCCTCCAACGTTCGCTTTGTTTTATAGAGCGCTTCATTAAAGCATTTATTTCGTCTTCATCTAATTCTAAAAAAGGTGCAGTTGGATTACGTTTTGGAGTGTTTTGATGAAAAAATTCTGCTTGTAATCTAGGCATATGTTTTGCTACAGCTTCTTCTGCATATATTTGCATTCTAGAATCTATAGTTGTGTATACTTTTAAGCCGTCGCTATTAATATTATATTTTGTGCCGTCTGGTTTTCTATTGGCTTTGTCGTTTACCCAATCTTTCATAAAAGCACGTAAGTACTCTCTAAAATACGTTGCTGTACCTTCACGATGCGATTCGGGAGAATAGCGAAGACCTAAATCTAATTTTTGAAGTGAATCTTTAACGGTTTCTGTTATATAACCGTATTTTTCCATTTGTGCTAAAACTACATTACGTCTGTTTTTTACACCTACTGGGTTTCTTTCTGGTCTTGGGTTGTATAGCGACGAGTTTTTAAACATACCAACCAGCATGGCAGATTCCTTTAAATCTAATGCTTTTGGTTCTTTGCCAAAATAGATTCTAGAAGCAGAACGTATGCCATCGGCATTATTTCCAAAGTCATAAATATTAAAATACTGAGCTATTATTTCTTCTTTGGTATATTGCCTTTCTAATTTTGTTGCAATAATCCATTCTTTTGCTTTTTGAGCAATTCTACCCAATGTGTTTTTAGAGCCTTCACCATGAAATAATTGTTTTGCTAATTGTTGCGAAATGGTACTTGCTCCACCTCCTTTTCCTAATTTAACAATTGCTCTTAGTGTACCTCTAGCATCTACTCCAGAGTGTTCATGAAAACGAGCATCTTCGGTTGCTATTAAAGCATCTACTAGGTTTTGTGGTAACTCGTCGTAACTTACTGGAGTACGATTATCGTTAAAGTAGAATTTACCAAGTGTTTTTCCGTCTGATGATATAATTTCTGTTGCTAAATTGGTTTTAGGGTTTTCTAAAACAGTGTGATCTGGAAGTTCTCCAAAAACGCCCCAAGATGCTAATAAAAATAGCAATATTATTGCTAAAAAACCTCCTAAAAAGAGTTTCCAAAACAAACCAATGTATTTTGTAAAATCTGTTGTTTTTGCTTGTTTTTTTGCCATTAACTGTATTTTTTTAAATACTTAAAATGCCTGTTACATTTCAATTATTTATTAGTGTTTTCAATTCTAAACCCTACATCGGTAATTCCTTCTAGTTCTATAATACCATTTACTTCTCCGTTTTTACGCATTGCATGTTGAATGTGTAATTGGTATTCGCCATATTCGTTAAACCTAAAGTTTTCTTTATACCAAAGTTTATTTTCTTTTATACTGGAAAATCCAGTACCTAAAAACGCACCATTTGGTTTGGTCATTTTATATTCTAGAGTGTCTTTTATGGTTTTTCCATTTGGATAATCTAGAGTAACTATTAAATGAATGTTACTATATTTAAACTTGTTATTATTTCTTAAATTAACAAACAAATTATAGGTTTTACTAGTGTCTATTTCTTTTATATTAAAATGTACTTGAGCATCTTTATGCCACGTATTTGAAACACTTTGGTAAGTATCGAATACACCATTTGCATCGCAAGAAATTAATATAAAAGCTAGAAAAAAAAGAAAGCTAAAACTACGATTTCGCATTGTTTTTATTGTTTTGTGGTTTTCTTTTTCTTTTATAATTACGTTTGTTTTTATTGTTTTTACGTTTTTTATTGCCTTTTGGATTATCGAAACGTGTTAAACTATCTTGACCAACAACGTTTTCAAACTCGGTTTTCGTATCTTCTACAAGCTCTAATGCATATTCTTCTAGGCTTGTAACTTTTTGTTTCTTTTTGTTTAAAGCAATAATTTCTTTGGCTTGTTCTTTAGTTATTTTGTGCCAATTCATCCATTCGCCTTCGTAAGCATACCATAAATGCCCTTTAAAAATATCGGTTTTTTGGCATACTGCTTTTCCTTTTTCGGTAAATAGTTTTATTTCTGGTTTTGGAATGTCTTTTAGTGCATCTAAATAGCTGTCTAACTCGTAATTTAAACAACATTTAAGTTTCCCACATTGGCCAGCTAGTTTTTGAGGGTTTAAGGATAGTTGTTGGTATCTAGCTGCAGAGGTGCTTACCGATCTAAAATCGGTTAGCCAAGTAGAACAGCACAACTCACGACCACAAGAACCAATACCGCCAAGCCTAGCTGCTTCTTGCCTAAAACCAACTTGTTTCATTTCGATTCTGGTTTTAAACTCTCGAGCAAAAAGCTTTATTAATTCTCTAAAATCTACACGTTCTTCTGCAGTGTAATAGAAAGTTGCTTTACTGGCATCGCCTTGAAATTCGATATCCGAAATTTTCATTTGCAATTTTAAATCTATTGCAAATTGGCGTGCTTTTACTTTCATTGGCTCTTCTTTATCGCGAGCAGCAGACCAAATATCGATATCTTTTTGTGAAGCTTTTCTGTATATTTTTTGAAAATCTTCTTTCTTTTCCGAAACTTTTTTTCGTTTCATTTGTACTCTAACTAGTTCTCCAGTTAAAGTAACCATACCAACATCGTGGCCAGATTGTGCTTGTGTAGCAACAATATCGCCAATGGCAAGGGTAAGGTTTTCGGTATTTTGGTAGTATTCTTTTCTACCGTTTTTAAAACGCACTTCTACCCAATTAAAAGGGGTTTCCCCATTGGGAAGTGACATATTTGCAAGCCAATCGAATACGGTTAGTTTGTTGCAACTGTCGGTACCACAGGTTCCGTTGTTTTTGCAGCCTTTTGGTTGGCCATCTTTTCCTGTTGAACAAGTTCCACAAGCCATAGAGTTATATATTGATTCTAAAAAATAATGTATAGTTTTTTAGAAGAAGATTAATAAAAAAGGTTTTTTCGCTTTCGCGGAAATTTCTATCCAAAGATTAACTTTGGTTTGTAAAGATAATATTATTCTAAAGACTTAAAAACAAAGATTCCGATTCCTAAAAAATTAAGTATAATAACTGTTTTTTAATTAAATTCTACATCGTAATTTAATCGGTTTGAAATAGATTTCAATTCGGTTTCCGATTTAAAAATATTTGCAAATAAAAGCTTACCCCAGCCAATTTTTTTGGAGTATTGGTTAAAAGATTCTTCTTTCCAGTTAAAGCCTTTTTTCCAAAAATCTTTTGGGGAAACATAACAAAATGTATAATCTAAAATAAAACTAGAATTATTTATTTCTGTTTTTACAGGTATTTTGTTTGATGCTAATAACGTAATATTGTTTTCTTTACATTCTTTTCTAATTTGACTAATTACTTTTGGGTAGTCTACTCGTAAAGAATCTAGATCGAAATTGTTATACTCGGTATTTCCTATTTTACGTATTGGTCGTATTTGAAGAATATCGAAACTTTTACCATTAAAATGATTAAACAAACCAGCTAGCTCGTAAAAATTATCTTTATTAAATGTGTAATTAATGCGTACTTTAAAGTTGTATTTGCTTTTAAGTTTTTGAAAGGCATTAAAGGCATTATGGAATTTTTCGTAACTCGCTTTTTTCATAAACGATTCGTAACTTTCTTTTGTTACGCCATGAAGCGAAATGGTAAATTCGTTTAGTCCTGCTTTTAAAAGTGCTTCTATGTTTTCTTCGTTTAAAAGGTTGGCATTTGTAGTTAAGGATATGTAAGGTACTTTATACTTTTTCCCCAAAGCTACTACAGCTTCTAGGTTTTTATATAAAGTAGGCTCGGTACCGCAACCTATTTGTAATTTTAATGCGCGTTTAAAAATGGTTTTTGCTACTAGGTTTAATTCTTCTGGCTTAAATTGCCCTTTTAGTGTTTTTACGTAATCGGCATCTGTAAAGTAACACATTTTACAACGTAAATTACAAGCTAAAACGGGATCTAGATTTACTGCTAAATACCGTTTATTGAATATATGAAGTAACCAAATGCCAAAAAATTTAATTCGGTGGCTTTTAATTTTTCTATTTAATTTTAGTAGCTTGTAAACGTTCATTTACTTGTTGTTTGGTAAAGATTCAAAAATGTTTCTTAAATCTTTTTTATAAGGTAAGTGGTCTGCTCTTCCTTTTTTAAATATATCGTTACTATTTGCTTGCCCTTTTCGCAAGGCTTTTTGTTCTTCAAAAGGCAAAGCATGAATTTCTTTGCAGTTGGTAGAACAGCAGTTATTCATTTCTTCTTTACATTTTGGGCATTGTATAAATAAAAGGTGGCAAGCATCGTTTGCGCAATTGGTATGTATATCGAAAGCTTCACCACATTGGTGGCATTGGGCAATAACATCTTCGCTTATTTTTTCGGCTCTTCTTTCGTCGAAAACAAAGTTTTTTCCTATAAATTTATTTTCTAATCCTTCTGCGTTTATTTGGCGTGTATATTCTATAATACCACCTTCAAGCTGGTATACATTTTTAAAACCTTTGTGTTTGTAATAAGCACTTGCTTTTTCGCAACGTATACCTCCTGTACAGTACATTAAAAGGTTTTTTTCTTCTTTGTGCTCTTTTAAATCTTCTTCAATGATATCTAAAGATTCTCTAAATGTATCTACATCTGGTGTTACTGCTCCATCAAAATGACCAATTTCACTTTCGTAATGGTTACGCATATCTACACAAACCGTATTTGGGTTTGCTAGCATTTCATTAAACTCTTTAGCAGAAAGGTGTACGCCTTTGTTTCGTACATCAAAGGTGTCGTCGTTTAAACCATCTGCAACAATTTTATTTCTAACTTTTACTTTTAGTTTTAAAAAAGACATATTGTCTTGCTCGACAGCAATGTTTAAACGAATTCCTTTTAAAAAATCGATGGTATCTAAATGGTTTTTAAAAGCTTCAAATTGGTCTGCAGGTAGCGAAAGTTGCCCATTAATACCTTCTTGAGCGACATAAATTCTACCTAAAACGTCTAATGCGTTCCAGGTAACAAAGAGGTGGTCTCTAAAGGCTTGTGGGTTTTCAATTTTAGCGTATTGGTAAAAAGAAAGTGTTAATCGGTCTTTTCCTGCTTGTTCAATTAAGGCCGCTCTTTCTTTTGCACTTAGTTTATTGTACAGTTGCATGCTATACTAATTTTTAAGGTTAAAGAATATTTTTTGCTACTTCTTAAAAGTAGTTTGGTTGCAAAGTTACAACTTTTATAAATACGAAATAGTAATATAAAAAAAAGCACACTAGACCTTCTAGAGTGCTTTTAATAGACTAACTCGTTAATATTTTTTTAATTTACAATCAAAAAAACTAGCGAGTTAACCTCCATCGGCTTTACAGTTGCTATTTATAAATATAGCAACTGAAACACCTAATGCATGTATGCATTTTTTAAAAAATTTCATAGCTTTATTCTTTTAAAGATTAAACTATTACGTTGTTTTAAGTGAGATAATAATTCTTTTTCATAGCTAAAATTCCCCACTTTATATAGTAGATGTAAAAAACCCAAAAAGGTTGCGTGACTAAAGTTGTTTTATTTTTAAAATCTATTAAGCTTTTAAAAAGGGATTTAAAAAAAATATTTTAAAATGAAAGTGTATATTGTATTGTAATATGCTAAAAGAAGTATTATTTTAGCAACTCTTACACGAAATAATATACAAAAATGAGCAACGAAAAAGAAGCAAAACTAAAAGCACTAAAGTTAACTTTAGATAAATTAGACAAAGCATACGGAAAAGGAACTGTAATGAAAATGAGCGATCAAGCTGTAGAAGATATTGATGCTATTTCTTCCGGTTCGTTAGGTTTAGATATCGCATTAGGGGTTGGCGGTTACCCAAGAGGAAGGGTTATTGAAATATATGGACCAGAATCTTCTGGTAAAACAACACTTACCTTACACGCAATTGCAGAAGCACAAAAAGCAGGAGGTATTGCAGCTTTTATAGATGCAGAACATGCTTTTGATAGGTTTTATGCCGAAAAATTAGGTATTGATATCGATAATTTAATTATATCGCAACCAGACCATGGGGAGCAAGCTCTTGAAATTGCAGATAATTTAGTACGCTCTGGTGCAATCGATATTATTGTAATAGACTCGGTTGCAGCATTAACTCCAAAAAGTGAAATTGAAGGAGAAATGGGAGACTCTAAAATGGGTTTACATGCTCGTTTAATGTCGCAAGCACTTCGTAAACTTACGGCCTCAATTAGTAAAACCAATTGTACCATGATTTTTATAAATCAGTTGCGAGAAAAAATAGGTGTAATGTTTGGGAATCCAGAAACAACAACTGGTGGAAATGCACTTAAGTTTTATGCTTCGGTTCGATTAGATATTCGAAGATCTACACAAATAAAAGATACCGATGGCGCAGTACAAGGAAATAAAACACGAGTAAAAGTGGTAAAAAACAAAGTTGCTCCACCATTTCGATTAGCAGAGTTTGATATTATGTATGGCGAAGGTATTTCTAAAGTAGGCGAAGTACTAGATATAGCAGTAGGATACGAAATTGTTAAAAAAAGCGGTTCGTGGTTTAGTTACGGCGATACCAAATTAGGACAAGGAAGAGATGCTGTAAAAGCACTAATAAAAGACAATCCAGAACTAATGGACGAATTAGAAGAAAAAATAAAACAGGCTATAAAAGAAGAAAAAGCATAAACGAAATCCCGAATTATTCGGGATTTTTTGTTTTTATACGCAACCTTTTAATAGAAATTGCATCTACAAAGAAAACGACTTTATTTATTTCTTAAAAATGAAAAAAATAGGAATCCTTTTAATCGCAATTTTTGCCCTTTCTTGTAACCTAGGAAGTGACGACACATCTAATATTAGACAAGAATTATTACCAATAGATGTAGCCGTTGTTCCAGACGAGTTTGTGCTAAATCACACCTACGTTATAGATTTAGCTTATATTAGACCTACAACTTGTCATGCTTTTAAAGATATTTATTATATGGCCGAAGACAACCAAAGAACCATTGCAATTGTAGCAAATGTTTTTAATAGTAGTAGCGGTTGTGATGAAATAGCAACAGTTGTAGAAACATCCTTTAATTTTATTGCTACCCAAACCGGAACGTATGTTTTTAAATTTTGGAAAGGACTAGATGAAAACGGAGAAGACCAATATAGTATATATGAAATACCAGTAATAGAATAAGTTTAACTAAAAGAACCACAACTTTGAGTTTAAAGCAACTCATACAAAAATGCACTAATAATGATACCAAAGCACAAAGCGAACTATACCAACTCTATGCGAGTAAATTGTTTTCTATTTGCTTAAAGTATTCTAGAAATTATGCAGAAGCAGAAGATAATCTGCAAGATGCATTTGTGACTATTTTTAAAAAAATTGCACAATTTAAACACAAAGGTTCTTTTGAAGGCTGGATAAAAAGAATAACAATAAACACCGCTTTACAATGCTATAGAAATAAAGGAGTTTTTGAAATTGTAAACGAAGATAAAATTGTTGACACAACAATAGAAATTGAAGAAGAACAACTAATAAGTATTGATTATTTATTAGTAATAATACAAGAATTACCAGACCGTTATCGGCTTGTTTTTAACTTATATGTGTTAGATGGATATTCGCATAAAGATATTGCCGAAATGTTAAAAATAAGCATTGGAACCTCAAAATCTAATTTGGCAAGAGGAAGACAAATATTAAAAGATAAAGTAGAACTTTATATAGCGAACCAAAATTCGCAATCTTTATAATGAGTAATAAAAAACATATAGACCGCGTTTTTCAAGAAAAACTAAAAGATTTCGATGTGTCGCCTAGTCCTAAAGTATGGAAAAACATACAAAGTAAACTAGAGCAACCTAAAGAAGATGATAAAAAAAGCGCCATAATTTGGTTTCGGGTAGCTGGTATTGCTGCTATATTATTAATATTATTAACTATTGGTAATTTAATTGTATCCAATCAAAAAGAAGGAAATAATACCAAAATTGTAGATACCGAAAGCCCAAAAACAAACCAAACAAATAGCCAACAAATAAATAAAAAGCAAGAATCTAAAAATAAGAATATAACTAGTGAAAATAAATTAGCGAATTCTTCAAAAACAGAAGATAAAAAAAACACAACAATAGTTAGTAATTCTAATTCAAAATACAAAAACGCTAAAACACACAAACCACAATTATCGCTTCAAAACTTAGGAGTAAAAGCAAAAAATAAGAATAGCCAAAAGGGAATTACAAACAGTTCAAATTTCAATAATTCAAAAAAGAATTTATCCAATAAATCACCAGTAAATTATAATAATAAAAAGACTTTAGTAGCCCAAAACACTATTGCCAAAAACAATAAAACTCTTGATGCAGTTAAAAAAGGGCAAAATGTTACAGCTGTTAAAAACCCTGCAAACCTTAACGCAGCATTAGATACTAATCAAGCAGATGCAGTTTTAAAAGAAGAAATAAAAAGTGCAGTTGCAGCCAAAACTAAAGAGGAAGAAAACCTAGAAGTAAAAGAAAAGCTAACCATAAAAACAGACTCGTTAACTATTGAAGAAGCTATAGCTGCAAATCAAGATGTGTTAGATAAAACAGAAGAAGAAAACATAAAACGCTGGCAAGTATATGCAAATATAGCACCAGTTTACTACAATACTTTAGGTAAAGGTTCGCATATAGATAGCCAGTTTGCAGATAATTCTAAAACAGGAGAAGTAAATACAAGTTATGGTGTAAATGTAAGTTATGCTATAAATAAAAAATTTAAAATCCGATCTGGAATAAACGCTTTAAAACTTAGCTATGATACCGATAATGTTATTATTTACGAAAACGTAAATGGAAACAGTACAGCTTCGTTAAAAAATATAGATTTTAATAACAACCAAGACGTTTCTGCAATTTCTGCAACCAATTTAGGTGTACAGCAAGCACTAGGGATTTTGCCAAATGAAAACGCAGCAATAAGCCAGCGAATAGGCTATTACGAAATACCCTTAGAACTAGAGTACACCATTTCGCATAGAAGAGTTGGTATAAATGTACTAGCGGGCGTAAGTACTTTAATATTAAATGATAATAAAATATATTCAGAATACGAGGGCCGAAAAACACATATTGGCGAAGCAAACAATATTAACAATGTAAGTTTTAGTGGAAATGTAGGTCTAGGAATAGATTATAAATTTTCAAAAAAAATAAAGTTTAACGTGCAACCAACTTTTAAATATCAACTAAATGGCTATAAAAATACATCAGGTAATTTTAGGCCATATATAGTAGGTATTTATACAGGGTTGAGTTATAAGTTTTAGTTGGTTAGATTGGTTAATGTTTTTATGTTATTAAAAACATTAACAACAACAAAAGCTGTTCTGTGCCAAGGACAGCTTTTTTTGTTTAAACTATTTAGTGTTAAAAGTATTTAATTGTTTTAAAATTAAATCTCTAGCCTGTTTGTTTACCGTTTTTGTGTCGGTAATAGTTAGTCCTTTTGTATCTATAAACGTATGTATTTTAACACGCATAACACCTGGACTACCACTAAAAAAAGTATAAGAAAATCGCTTTTTATTATCGCCAAAAGTTAAAGGTACAATAGGTATTTGATGGTTAATAGCCAGCCTAAAAGCACCATCTTTAAAATCGGTTAAAACAATATGTTCTTCAGGCACTAACCCTTCTGGAAAAATACAAATACTAACCCCTTGTTTTAATCTTCTTTGCGCTCTTAAAAAAACGGCTTTCCTGCTTCGCTCACTACTTCTATCTACCAAAATACAAGTACGTTTATAGAAAAACCCAAACAAAGGTATTTTTGCCAATTCTTTTTTACCAACAAAAACAAAAGGGTTTTTTACCGCAACAAGCATAAGCATAATATCTGCCATAGAAGTATGGTTGGCAATAAACATGTAGCTTTTGCTTTTGTTTGGTATTTGTTCCTGTTCAATTTTTGTGTTAAAACCCATACCAATTAAAATAAATTTTGCCCACAAACGTGCAATTTTAAAAAAGAAAGGGTACCATGATTCTTTAGCAATAGATACAACTAGGATTGGAAATAGTAATAATATTGGAATTGCAACTAAAATGTAAAACCAAATACGATAGAAAATCCAGAAAAAGTACTTAAAAATCTTCATAAGTGTCAAAACTAAATAAATTTATCTAATGCATCTTTATAAAAAAATTATCTTTGCAAAATCAAATAGAAATTAAATTTAATTTAAAGAGATTTTCTTTAATATTATTTATAGTTAAACCTTAAAACGCAATACAGATTTGTGTTTTTTAAAAAGAGATACCTGTTTTCGCAGGTAATATTATGGCAAGAATTTTAACAGGAATACAAAGTACAGGAACACCACATTTAGGAAACATTTTAGGCGCAATTATGCCAGCAATAAAAATGGCTGAAAATGCAAAAAACGAATCGTTTTTGTTTATTGCAAATATGCATACGTTAACACAAATTAAAGACGCTGTTGTTTTAAGAGAACACACCTATTCTGTTGCTGCAACTTGGCTAGCATTTGGTTTAGATATAGAAAAAACAGTGTTTTACAGACAAAGCGATATTCCCCAGGTAACAGAGTTATCTTGGTATTTAAGCTGTTTTTTTCCTTACCAACGTTTAACATTAGCACATGGTTTTAAAGATAAAGCAGATAGATTAGATGATGTAAACGCTGGTTTATTTACGTATCCAATGCTTATGGCTGCAGATATATTATTGTACGATGCCAATATTATTCCAGTAGGAAAAGACCAACTACAACATATAGAAATGACTCGGGATGTTGCATCGCGTTTTCATGCAAAAATGGGAGAAACATTTGTTTTACCTGAAGGAAAAATACAAGAAAACACCATGCTAGTTCCTGGAACAGATGGCGAAAAAATGAGTAAGAGTAGAAATAATTTTATTAATATATTTTTAAACGATAAAAAACTACGCAAACAAATAATGCGCATTGAAACAGATAGCACTGCTTTAGAAGACCCTAAAGATTGGAAAACCTGTAATTGTTTTGCGCTTTATAATATTTTAGCTTCAGATGTAGAAATTGAAACCATGAAAGCCAACTACGAGAAAGGCGGTTATGGTTATGGACACGCAAAACAAGCTTTATTTGAATTGATAATTGAAAAATTTGCACACCAAAGAGAACGTTATAATTACTACATGAATAATACTAACGAACTTGATAAAGCACTTGCTATAGGAGCAGAAAAAGCGAAATTAGTTGCCGATGCTGTTTTAGATAGAGTTAGAGAAAAAGTTGGGTATTAAAATGAGAAAAAAATATGTTTCCCTTGCATTAAATATTTCAGCGATGTTGCTGGTTATTATTGGAAGATTGCTTTCTAATAAAGGATTTGATTGGATGGCTACTATCGCATTTATTATTATGCTTTTGTCTATTTATAGTGTAATAAAATTGTACAGAGAAACTAAATAACCTCAAATAACTTTCCAGGAAGCGGTCTAACAACTCCTTTTAATTCCATGTTTAATAGCAAACTAGCAACTTTAAAAGTTGGCATGTTACAACGTAATGCAATTACATCTAGTAATTCTTTTTCTACTTCTTTTAAATAGTTATAAATTACTTTTTCATGGTCGTTAAGCTCTACAAATAGCTGTTTTTGCACTACCGGTTTTTGCTTCTCTTCTAATTCCCAATTTAAAATATAAGGCACATCTAAAGGTGTAGATAACATATGTGCTTTTTGGTGTTTTATTAAATTGTTACAACCCACACTTTGGCTATCTGTAACCCGTCCAGGAACTGCAAAAACATCTCGGTTATACGAGTTTGCAATATCTGCAGTAACAAGGCTTCCGCCTTTTTCGGCAGATTCTATTACAATGGTAGCTTGGCTAATTCCCGCAATAATTCTATTTCTTTTTAAAAAGTTGTTCCTGTCAAAAGAATCGCTAGACCAAAAATCTGTGTAAAAACCACCATTTTCTTCTACAGCTGCAACATATTTTTTATGTGTTTTAGGGTAGATTTGGTTGAAACCATGTGCTAGGCAACCTACCGTTTGTAAATTGTTTTTTATAGCTGCTTTTTGCGCAGTAATGTCTGTGCCATAGGCAAAACCAGAAACAATAACCGGATTATAAGCAGCAAGAGTTTCAATAAGTTTTTCGCAAAACGAAACCCCATTAGTAGTAACCTTTCTTGCGCCAACTACGCTTATTATACGTTTGTCTTGCAAATTAATGTTTCCAGTTTCGAATAATAAAATTGGGCTATCGATACAGTGTTTTAATTTTTCGGGATAATTCTTATCGGTAAAATAAGAGCAAGAAATTTTTTCGGCATTAATAAATTTCAATTCATTTTCGGCAGCTTTTAAATGTGTACTTTCTAACAAATCGCTAATTAAAATACTTCCTATGCCATCAATTTTTAGTAAGTTTTGTTTTTTTTCTTTAAAAACAGCTTCGGCAGAACCACAATAAGCAATAAGCTTTTTTGCAGTTATATCGCCAATTTTAGATACATGTTGTAAGGCTAGAACATAAAGCAAATCATTTTCTTTCATGGTATCTTACTGGTTTTAAGTATACAAGTTAAATAATTTTTATGCTGTTAATAAATAGTTTGAAGGAATTTTTATTCCAAGTCAAAAAAAATTAACTTTGTTTCTATGCAATTAGAAATTTACATTAGCGATTTATTATATAGATACGACTGCGTAACAATACCCGAATTAGGTTCGTTTATTACACAACGCGTATCGGCAAAAGTACACGAGTCTACACATGCTTTTTATCCGCCAAAAAAAGTGTTGTCTTTTAACGAACAAATACAATCTAACGATGGTTTGTTGGCGCGCTATATTGCTGATGTAGAAAAAATTCCTTTTGCAGTTGCGGTTGCAAAAATTGAAAAAAGTGTAAAAAAACTAAAAGCATATTTTACACAAGGGGAAACCATTACATTTAACAATATTGGCGATTTATCTTTTAATGAAGAAGGAAAGATATTGTTCGAGCCTTCTTATCACTTAAACTATTTAACCGATGCTTTTGGGCTTTCGCAATTTGTTTCTCCAGCAGTAACAAGAGAAGCATTTAAAACAGAAGCAACAAGCATAGAGAAAGTTATACCTATTGCAGTAACTCCAGAAAAGCGTACTAGCAATGCTGTAAAAAGAAACTATATTAAGTATGCAGCTATTGCAATTTTAGCTCTAACAGTTGGTGGTTTAGCATCTTCAAAATTTTATGTAAATAAAATGGAGTCGCAAAACCAGATCGCGCAACAAGAAGCAAATGCGCAATTAGAAAACCAAATTCAAGAAGCTACATTTGTAATTAACAACCCATTACCAGCTGTAATATTAAATGTAAATAAGCAAATTGGTAATTACCATATTGTTGCAGGTGCTTTTCGTGTGGAAGAAAACAGCAATAAAAAAGTACAGCAACTTAAAGAGCAAGGTTTCGATGCTAAAAAAATAGGGTCTAATGCCTATGGTTTACACCAAGTTGCATATGCAAGTTATACAGATCGAGTAGAAGCATTGCAAGCATTAAAAAGCATAAAACAAAGCAACAATAAAGACGCTTGGTTATTAGTTAAAGACCTTAATTAGTTCTTAAAATATATTATTTTTAAACGGCTTTTTTTAATATAAAAACTAAAATCGTTTTATCTTTGCAGCACTTGAAAATAACACAAGCATGTCTGTAAAAACTCCCGAACAATCGAAAACAATTATGACCGATTTGGTTTTGCCTAGCGAAACCAATCCAATAAACAATCTATTTGGTGGCGAATTACTCGCAAGAATGGATCGCGCAGCAAGTATAGCAGCAAGGCGTCATTCTAGACGTATCGTTGTAACTGCTTCTGTAAACCATGTAGCTTTTAATCGTGCAGTACCAGTAGGATCTGTAGTAACCATCGAAGCAAAAGTATCGCGCGCATTTAAAAGCTCGATGGAAGTTTATTTAGATGTATGGATGGAAGACAGAGAGTCTGGCGAATGCATAAAAGCAAACGAAGCAATTTATACTTTTGTAGCTGTTGATGAAACTGGTCGCCCAATGAAAATTGAAGCAATTCAACCAGAAACCGAGTTAGAAAAAGAACGATTTGAAGGAGCATTACGTCGCAAGCAATTAAGTTTAGTACTAGCTGGAAAAATGAAACCAGAAGAAGCAACCGAATTGAAAGCATTGTTTTATAAAAAATAATATAAAGTAATAAGTAGTTAAACTAACATTTTTTAATAATTTAAAAACCATTCTTTTTTCGAATGGTTTTTTTATTTTGTATTTTTCACAAACGAAAAAAAACTTAAAAATGATTAATAAAAAAGTTGCTACAGTTCAAGACGCTCTGCAAGGTGTTGCAGATAATATGACCTTTATGTTTGGTGGTTTTGGTCTTTCGGGTATTCCCGAAAATGCGATTGCTGCACTAGTAAAAAAAGGGGTAAAAGGCTTAACCTGTATATCTAATAATGCAGGAGTAGACGATTTTGGTTTAGGTTTATTATTACACCAAAATCAAATAAAAAAAATGATATCTTCTTATGTAGGAGAAAATGCAGAATTCGAACGCCAAATGCTTTCTGGCGAATTAGAAGTAGAACTTATACCACAAGGAACCTTAGCAGAACGCTGTAGAGCAGCACAAGCAGGATTTCCAGCTGTTTATACGCCTGCAGGATTTGGTACCGAAGTTGCCGAAGGAAAAGAAACTAGAGAGTTCGACGGTAAAATGTATGTGCTA
Source organism: Oceanihabitans sp. (assembly GCA_049614585.1). Taxonomy (GTDB): domain Bacteria; phylum Bacteroidota; class Bacteroidia; order Flavobacteriales; family Flavobacteriaceae; genus Oceanihabitans. Next base: position 6,585 of record JBMZDY010000003.1, on the reverse strand, counting down.
GAGCATGCTTTTAAAGCAGATTTTGCTTTTATAAAAGCATGGAAAGGAGACGCTGCTGGTAACTTAGTGTTTAAAGGAACTGCTAGAAATTTTAACCCTAACATGTGTGGCGCTGCAAAAATTACAGTAGCAGAAGTCGAAGAATTAGTACCTGTTGGAAGTTTAGATCCAAATCAAATACATATTCCTGGAATATTTGTAAAACGCATTTTTCAAGGAGAGCAATACGAAAAACGCATCGAACAATTAACAGTAAGAGAAAAGGAATAATATTTATAGTACGTTTAAAAAGGATAAATAAAACAAACATGTTAGATAAAACAGGAATAGCAAAGCGCATCGCAAAAGAAGTACAAGATGGATATTATGTTAATCTAGGAATAGGAATTCCTACTCTTGTAGCAAATTATGTACGTAACGATATTGAAGTAGAATTTCAAAGTGAAAATGGCGTATTAGGAATGGGACCATTTCCTTTTAAAGGCGAAGAAGATGCAGATATTATTAATGCTGGAAAACAAACCATTACAACTATGCCAGGAGCCAGTTTTTTCGATTCGGCAACTAGTTTTTCTATGATTCGTGGAAAACACGTAGACTTAACCATTTTAGGAGCTATGGAGGTATCTGAAAATGGCGATATAGCAAATTGGAAAATTCCAGGTAAAATGGTAAAAGGTATGGGAGGTGCTATGGATTTAGTAGCAAGTGCCGAAAATATTATTGTTGCCATGATGCATACCAATAGAGCGGGAGAATCTAAATTATTAAAAAGATGTAGCCTGCCTTTAACAGGAGTTGGTTGTGTAAAAAAAATAGTTACTAACCTTGCAGTATTAGAGGTTACAACTAATGGCTTTAAGTTATTAGAGCGTGCTCCAGGTGTTTCTATAGAAACTATTAAAAATGCTACTGCTGGAAATTTAATTGTTACTGGAGATATTCCAGAAATGAATATATAAAAGACAATTAAGTTTAAACGTTTTACTTTATTATAATATTTCTACATGTATTTTCTTCTTATTTGAAATAGTAATAATGGAAGTTAATTCTTCATAAATTGACAGAAAAGTCGATTATATGTTAAAATATTGTGTATTTCATCGAATAATAGTGCTTTTAAACTGATTGCATGCAAATAGGTTGTATATTTGCAGTCCCTAAATGAACTATCTATATAGAACCCAAATCTATCCAAGCTTAACCTTATGCATGTTACTTCTAATTTTAAAGAAAATTCTTTTCCTACAGAAAGTAACATTTATAAAAGTTTTTTAAACACAAAAAAATTTATTTTAAACCTTATCTTTTTAATAAGAAAGGTTTTTATGTTATAACCCTTTTGGAATAGCATTTATAAGTTTTTTTGTGTAAGCTTTTTGGGGATTTTCGTAAATGTTATCGGCATCATCTAATTCTTCTATTTTACCTGCATTCATAACTAATAATTGGTCGGCCATATATTTAACTACTGCCAAATCGTGCGAAATAAAAATATAGGTAAAACCAAAATCTGCTTTTAATTCATTTAATAAATTTAAAACCTGTGCTTGTACCGAGATATCGAGGGCAGATACAGACTCGTCGCAAATAATAAGTTTTGGCTCTAAAGCTATAGTTCTTGCAATACCAATACGCTGTCTTTGTCCGCCAGAAAACTCGTGAGGATACCTATTAAAACAGCTTTCGTCTAAGCCAACACGATTTAAAATAGCAATTACTTTCTCTTTTCGTTCTATATTAGAACTACCAATTTTATGCACTTGCATTGGTTCTAGAATGGCGTTGCCAACTGTAAGTCTTGGGTTTAAAGAAGCGTAAGGATCTTGAAAAATTATTTGAATATCTTTTCGTAATTCGCGTAATGCTTTGCCTTTAAGATTTGTAATAGAATTGCCTTTATAGAATACGTTTCCTGCAGTTGCTTTATCTAGTTGTAAAATGGCTTTTCCTAGTGTAGATTTACCACAACCAGACTCGCCAACTAGCCCTAAAGTTTCTCCTGCATATAATTTAAAACTAACATTATTAACAGCTTTAAAGCTTTTAGGTTTTTCTAGCCATCCTGCTTTTGTAAAATACTCTTTTTCTAAATTTACCACTTCTAATAATGGATCTTGTTTGTATATTTTTTCTTGTGTTTTAGCTCTTTCTAATTTGCTTATTATAGCAGTGTTTATATTATTGTTTAAATAATCTTGTATCGTTGGTAGGGTTTTTAGCCTAGTATTTAAAGATGGTCTTGCGTTTATAAGCGCTTTTGTGTATTCGTTTTTTGGGCTTTTAAATATTTGTTTAATGCTGCCTTGTTCTACAATTTCACCTTGATACATTACTAAAGTACGTTGGGCAATTTCAGAAATTAAAGCCAAATCGTGCGTAATAAAAATAATGCTCATTTTGGTTTTTTCTTGTAGCTCTTTTAGCAATAAAATAATATCTTTTTGTACTGTTACATCTAGTGCTGTTGTTGGCTCGTCGGCAATTAAAATTTCGGGCTCGCAGGCTATTGCCATAGCAATCATTACTCTTTGCATTTGTCCACCAGAAATTTCATGAGGATATTTATAAAAAGTTGTTTCTGGAATGGGTAGTTTTACTTGTTTAAAAAGAGCAATTGTTTTTTCTTTTGCTTCGGTTTTAGTGCTATTTGTATGTTGTAAAAGTATTTCGCAAACTTGTTTGCCACAGGTCATAGAAGGGTTTAAAGAACTCATTGGTTCTTGAAAAATTACTGCTATTTTTTTTCCTCGTATTTTTTGAATGGAATTTGCATCTAAATCGCATAAGTTTTTTTGATTAAATTCTATTTTACCAGTTGTTATTTTTGCTAATTGCTTAGGGAGCAAACCTAAAATTGCTAATGTAGAAACCGATTTTCCAGATCCAGATTCGCCAACAATTCCTAATATTTCGTTTGCATATAGTTGGTATGAAATATTATGTATTACTTCTTTTTCGCCAAAAGAAATAGAAAGGTTTTCAATATTTAATATGGGTTTATTGGTCATTAAATATGCATAATTTCGTTATCCTGAAGAATTTCGTCTCCTCGTAACCTTAAAAATATTTGTGCAACTGCTATTGTGTCTTTCTCGCAATAGGTTACAATACGATCAATTTCTTTTTCCTGGTAATAAACGCGATAAACTTCGCTACCATCTATATCGTCTTTTGGCGATGGTATGTTTAAAACATTGGTTAAAAGCTTTAAAGAAGTATAGGTTTTATAATCGCCAAATTTCCATAATTCTAAGGTGTCTAAATGCGGAACTTCCCAAGGTTTTTTTCCAAATAAATTTAACTTGTAAGGCAATTCTATGTTATTAATAATCATGCGTCTTGCTATGTATGGAAAGTCGAATTCTTTTCCATTATGTGCACAAAGTAAATGCTTTGCTTTGCTAAAATGCGCTAGTAATACATTTTTAAAATCTTTTAATATTTTAATTTCATCGCCATAAAATGAAGTAACTCTAAAGGTTCTAATATCGTTTTGAATAGAAAAATAACCTACCGAAATACAAATTATTTTACCAAACTCGGCCCAAATTCCTGCTCGATTGTAAAAGTCTTCTGCAGTGAATTCTTCTTTTCTTTGGTAGCGTGATTTTGCTTCCCAAAGTTCTTGCTTGGCTTTATCTAGATCTTTAAAATGTTCTGTTTCTGGAACCGTTTCAATATCTAAAAATAGGATGTTTTCTAAGGCTAGTTTAGAGATCATGATGTTTTATTAATACATAAGCTTTTAAGCTTCTTATTTCTGTTTTATTATTTTCTATTTTAACACTTAAGTGTTCTATTATTATTTTAAATCTGGTATTATTTTTTTCTATTATAAAAGTTAAATCTTTAGCTGGATACTTTGCATTATTTGCATTGTATTCACTTTCTTTAATTAATGGTTTTAAATTTAGCTCGTGAATGGTTTTGTTATTTTCTTGAATAACAACTTTTGTGTTTTCTTCTATTAATTTAAACGAATAATTAAGGATAGATTCGCTGTTATTATTTCTAGACAAAAAATTAATTTTATAAAGTCTAGAGTAATCCTTTATATCTATATTAAAATTGTTTGTGTCTAAACTAAAGCTTCTGTACTTATTACTATAGTTGTTTTTTTCGTCTTTAGGCATAATAATACCAAGACTGTCTAATATGTATTTTGTGCTAAAATAAGTGCGTTGGTTGTTGTTGAATTTAGATGTTTTTCTAACTGCTTCTAAATCGATAGCAACAATTGTATTTAGTAAACTTATTTGTTCTCTTTTATTTAAATATGTTAAAATAGATTTTAAAGATTTATACGATTTATTTGTAGCTATATTTTTATTATTTGAAACCGTAGAATACACTTTATTAAATTGATTTACTTGGCTTTTTTTAGACACGTGAAATGCGCCCCAAAAACCAACAGAACTTAGTAATGCAATTATGCCAATAGATATTGGTAATACTTTTAAATATTTGTTTTTACTAAATAAAAGGTATAAAGCCATAAGGCTAATCCATATGGCAAGAATAAGAACAAAGTATCTTTTTTCTGTAAAACCATAGTCGCTAATGCGTTTAAAAACAGCAATAAAAAGCAAAATTAAAAGCGGTAATAATGCATAATAAAACCAAGGATGAAACTTATTAATAACCCTAGATTTAATGTTTTTTTGAATAGGATTCACCATTATTTGAATACTAAAACCAAGAAAGGCAAGAGCGATTACTAAGTAAGAAACCCAACCCTTTGGAAGGTTCCATTCTAGAACAATTTTTAAGCCATATGCATATAGTATTATTAAGTATAAAATTACCAATGGGATTAATATATACTTTACAAAAACTTCTAATGCTTTGTTGTAATTAATATTTTCTTGATTTCTAATGTTTTTTGGAAAATCAGATAGGTAAGTCCAAGTGTTTACAATTCCTAAACAGAAAACATAAATTTGAAAGTATCTTTCTTCTTTTATATCTACATCAAATAAATATTTAACAGCCATTAAAGCTAAAATTAAGCCAAGGTATAATACAATTGTAAATAGTAAACTTCTTCCTATTGCAATAAAAACAGATTTTAAATAATTCCAAAACGCATTTTTATTCCAATAACCAATAAAAGGAGCTACCATTAAAAATAAATGTCCTGCTATTAAATACAATAAAAACCTAATAAGGTAAATTGGATTATCGAAACTATCGTTAGTAGGAAGGTGAATATAAAAAGCAAATATTAGTAAAAAGGAAACACAAAAAACACCTATTTTTTTTGTTTTTTGCGTTAATTGTTCGGCCCAAAAACGAGCACCAATTAACCAACTTACACCAAGTATAAGGGTTATGGTTTCTTTGTTATAATCGTTTAAATCTTGTTGAAATTCTAAAATAGAAATCACAAAGAAAGTTCCAAAAATTGCCCAAATTAAAGTTATAGGAAACCGTAAGAACGCCTCTTTGGCCTTTTGTGTAATTTCACCAAAATTTAAAAAATTCATATCAATTATTGTTTAGCATTTTGTAGGCTTCTTCTATATAAACTGAAATGTCTTTTGTAAAAGTTGCTACTTCTTTTTTAGGCCCTTTAGAGTGTCCAAGGCGTACAATAATAACATTGTCTGTAGGTTCTACAATTACATATTGACCAAGGTGTCCTCGCATCATAAAAAACTGTTTGTCGCCAACATTTTTTAGCCACCAACCATAACCATATTCTGGGCTTTCTGGAAAACGAGGTACAATAGATTTTGCTACAAAAGCAGAATCTAATAGTTGTTTGCCATTCCACTTACCATGGTCTTTATATAGCTTTCCAAAACGTGCAAAATCTTTAGCATTACTTGCAATACAACAGTAGGCTTTTACTAAATCGTGATCGTCGCTATCTACTTGCCAAAACGCTTGGTTTTCGCTGCCTAAGGGTTTCCAGAAGCTTTCGGTTAAATAATTGTATAGTTTTTTGCCAGTTGCTTTTTCTATTACCATTGCAAGTAATTGTGTGTCTCCGCTTGCATATTTAAATTTCTTTCCTGGTGCTTCTACTACTTTTAATCCATGAATTACCTTTTCTAGATCATCGTCAAAATAGGCTCTTGTGGTTATAGAAAGTGGCGAATAATATGCTTCGTCCCAATTGGTACCAGACGACATGGTAGATAAATCGCCAACCGTCATTTTTGCTGCTAATCCTTCGCTGTATTGTGGAAAAAAATCGCTTACTGGTTGGTTTACATCTTTAATATATCCATCCATAATTGCTTTTCCTAATAAAGCAGAAACATAACTTTTTGCCATAGAAAAGGAATTAGATTTAGAGCTTTGGTTAAAACCATCGTAATAGTTTTCAAACCAGATACTATCGTTTTTAATAATTAAAAATGCAATGGTACCATTGGTTTTGTTTATTTCATTTAAACCCTCTGTTTCTGTAGCTATATTGTAGTCTTTATGGTTGCTCCATGGTAATGGCGTGCCAATATCTAGTGTTCTATTATCGAAAGCTTTATAGTCTTCTAAAAATGCTGTTGTATAGCCTTTTGCATAAATGGTACGCACTGCTTTTATTAGATAATCTGTATCGGTTAAGTACAGAAT
>JBMZDY010000002.1:0-43117 GCA_049614585.1 Oceanihabitans sp. | reverse complement strand
TTAGTTAGATTTGAACCCGAGCTTTATAAAATGAGGAGCCAATCTATAGAAATGGGAAGGGCATTTATTATTAAAAGCTACCAGCAAAAACCAATGCCTTTGTTTTTGCTTTGGAAAGGTATAGTGCATACAACTTTACGTTTTCCGGAGCATAAATATTTAATTGGAGGAGTTAGTATAAGTAATCAATTTTCAAATTTTTCGAAATCTTTAATGATTGAATTTATGAAATCGCATTACTACGACCCTTATGTAGCACAATATGTGCATCCTAAAAAAGAGTTTAAAGTAATACTTAAAGATGCCGATAAAGATTTTGTTTTCGATGCAGCCGAAGCAGATTTAAATAAGTTCGATAAAATTATTGACGAAGTAGAACCTGGAGCATTACGACTTCCAGTGTTATTAAAAAAGTATATTAAACAGAATGCAAAGCTGGTTGCCTTTAATGTAGACCCAATGTTTAATAATGCAGTAGATGGTTTAATGTATATTAAAATTGCCGATTTGCCAGAAAGTACTGTAAGACCAGTAATGGAAGAGTTTCAAGCAGAATTAGAACGAAAGTTTTCTAATGGCGATGGCGATATAGAGTAACTTGTTTTTACCGTTAAAATTATACCAAAGCTTAACTGCAGTTAATTTGCGTTTTTACAAAAAAGTCGTTTAGTATTCTTCTACATGCATTTAGTTTTTCGGTATTAATAGAATAAGCTAAGCTTTTGCCTTTCGCATTTTGGTTTAGTAATCCTATTTTTTTTATTTCGCTTAAGTGCTGCGAGATGGTAGGTTGTGCTAATCCAATTTCATCTACTAAAGCATTACAAATACAACCAGACTCACAACTACTAATATATTTTATAATTGCTATTCTTGCAGGATGGCTAAATACTTTAGCAACCTTTGCTAAGTAATTTGTATCTGCTTCGTAGATGTTAAGTTTAGAAATCCCCATTTTATTAATTTTACAATAAAGGTACAAAATTTATGTAATATTGCAATATTACGATAATAGTATATTTAAATTAACAAATAAAGAGAATTTTGACTATTTATTTTTTATAGAGATTTAAACCAATCTTGAAAGTGTTGGCCTAATATTGGAGTTGGTTTTTTCTCGCCTCCTAAAGCACTAATTAAGCTCATAATCCAAAGTATAAATATTACAATACTTAATAGCCATCCTACAATTGGAATAAAACCTAATACTAAACCACAAAGGCCTAATCCTAATACTTGTCTAATATAATAAGAGCCAAATTCGGTTTTTTTATCACCTCCATTCATTACTAATGCAATAATCCATCCTATTAGTGTAATGTGTGCAATAATTGCTATGTTTTTGCCATCGCTTAATGCTTCTTTTGCATCTTCAGCAAAATCGCTTGCCGCTTCTTTTGCTTCGCTTGCAAATTCTTTTGCTTTTTCTTTTGCATCTTCTGCTAATTCACCTGCTTTATCTGCTGCTTTTTTAGCACCTTCTTTTGCACTTCCTAACATATCGTCTAGGTCGTCACTTAAATTTTTATCGTCTGACATAACTTGTGTTTTTTTGTAATTAGTTGACTTCTAATTTAATAAAAAAAAGCTAGATTTTCATCTAGCTTTTTTTAAATCTTAAATAGTATTATTATTTAGAGCCAAAGATTCTTTGAAAAAAACTTTTGGTTTTCGTTTTTGTTTCCTCTAAAACCTCTTTTGCATCTTCTGCTATGTCTTCAAGTTTTTCGCTAGCTTCATTTGCAAATTCTGCTGTTTTATCTGTAACATTATCGAAAACTTCTTTTGCTTCTACTGCTAGTTCTCCAGCTTTAAGTTTTGCATTATCTATTACTTCTTTAGCATCGCCTTCAATAAAATCTGATGCTTTATTTTTAGCTTTTGTAAATACTTCTTTTGCTTCTTCAGCAAAATCTTCTAGTTTTTCACCTGCTTCACTTGCTAGCTCTTCAGCTTTTTCTTTTACATTTTCTATAGTATCATTTGCATTAGCTTTAAAATCTTTTGCTTTGTCTACAATAGTATCGGTTGTTTCTGTGTTTTTGTTTTCTTCTGTTTTATTTTCTTTAGACATTTTGTGTAATTTGTTTTTAGTATTTATAAAAAGGCTTTGTCTATTGGTTCCCATAGTTCAATTTTATTACCTTCATTATCTAGAATCCAACCAAATTTACCATATTCGAATTCTTCAATTTCGCCTACTATTGTAACGCCCTCTTCTTTTAGAGTTGCTATTAATTCGTGTAAATTTTCTACACGATAATTAAACATAAAGTCTTTTTTAGAAGGCTCGTAATATTTAGTGTCTTCTGCAAATGGGCTCCATTGGGTGGAGCAATCGTTACCTTTTTTGTCTTTCCACCAAAAGGTACAGCCATAATCATCTGTGTTAAAACCTAGATGTTTTTTATACCAATCTTTAGCTGCTTTTGGATCTTTTGTTTTAAAGAATAATCCGCCAATTCCTGTTACGCGCTTTTTCATTTTTACTTCTTTTTTAAATTTGTTTCGTAAATATCAATCCATTGGTCTACGGTTAATTTTTTGCATAATTCGCCAATTAATTCAAAAGGTATTTCTTCTATTTTTTTAAAACGGATACAACTTTTTCCCATATCTAATTTACGTTTGCAATGTTTTGGGTATTCTGCTACAAACCAATCGTGAATTTCGGGTTTTGCATAAATACCACTATGGTATAAGTTAATCGAGTTTTTCTGCGAAGCAAAACTCATAAAAGGCAACGGTATTTTGGTGTCGCAATGGTAACCACTTGGGTAAATTGCATGTGGTACATAATAACCTACCATACCATATTGAATGCCTTCTTCAAAACCCTTTGGCAAGTTTTTATTAATTACTTCTCGCAATTTTTTTAATACAGACTGGCGTTCTTCTGGAACTTGACTTATATAGTCTTCTGGTGAATTTGCTTTGTATTGCATGATAAATTTATTTTTATTTTTTTGCGAATTTTACTGCTAGTTTATTGCCAAGCCAGGCCATTGGAATATATGCGAACAAGATGTCTGCTACTGCAAACCAAGTTGGTCCTGGTAGCATGTAATTAACTGCAATACCGCCAAATAAAAATAAAACACCAACAATTAAAGCCATTATTATTTTGTTATTATGCGCTATTAATGCTGCAATACATGCACCTACTAGCGTACCAATTGCATGTGCAAGGAAGGGAAAAATAAAATATTTTGGTTCTAATGTTGGCATTACATCTGCTAGTGCAATCATGTCGTTTGGGTCTACTCCAGGAATTGGGAGAAAATTATGCCCTAGTTTTATTAACGACATATTTATTACACTTCCGGCAAGCCAACCTATAATTACGGCTAATATATTTTTAAGTACTGGATGCATCGTTTTATTGTTTTTATGTTTTTAAAAATAGTGAATTTATTTTTCATTAAAACTACTCTTCTTCCTTATGGCTTGTAATACTGCTTGATTTTATCGACTATTGTTTGTGCTAATTTTATTTTGCTTTCTGTTGTCCAGCCTGCAACATGTGGCGAAAGTATTGTATTTTCTGCTTGAATAAGATATTGAAAAGCAGCAGGCATTGTTGTTGTAAATAAATTTTCGAAAGATGTTTTTTCGTATTCTAATACATCTAGTCCAGCACCAAGAATTTTGCCGTTTTGTAATGCAGTTACCAAATGAGACGTTACTACACTTTTACCTCGTGCGGTATTTATTAACCAAAAGGGTTTTGCAAACTGATTTATAAATTTACTATCTACCATATTTATTGTAGTAGTTGTTTCTGGAGTATGTAAACTTAATACATCTGCTTGCTGTTGCAATTCTTGAAGGGTTACCTGTTTTGCATTTTCGTCGCCTATATTTTCTTTAATATCGTAGCATAAAACCCTTACATCAAAACCTTGTAGTTTTTTAGCAAAAGCTTTTCCCATATTTCCATAGCCTATAAGCCCAATAGTTTTGCCATCGAGTTCTATCCCTCTGTTTTCTTCGCGTAACCATTTGCCATTACGCACTTCTTGGTTTGCTTTATTAAGTTTATTAAAAAGCGCGAGTAGCATTGCTAAACTATGTTCGCCTACCGCATTGCGGTTGCCTTCTGGTGCAGAAATTAAGTGTATGCCTTTTGCTTTTGCATAATTGCAATCTATGTTTTCTAGTCCAGCACCTACACGACCAATAAATTTTAATTTGCTGGCTGCGTTTAAAAATGTTTTGTCTATTGTAAACCTACTTCTAATTATTACACCATCGTAATCCTTTATTTTTTTTTGAATTTCTTGTTTGGAAGATGTATAATCTTCATGATTTGTAAATCCTAAATCTGTTAATTGATTTATTAGAAGTGAGTGATTAGAATCAAGGTGAAGTATTTTCATTTTAAGTACAATTTTTTTTGCGTTAAGGATAGTAGTGGCATCCTTTTTTTTGCTGCCATATATGGCAAAAAAAAGATATAACGAATAGCACGACCCTTGTGGTAACGCCTTTATTTACAATAGTTTCGTTGTACATTACTAATTTCTCGAAACAATTTCTATTATATTGAAAATCACTAGAAGTGACAAGTTATATACCTAGAATTAGTTTTGCTATCCAGAAGTATATTAGTATTCCTAAAATATCATTACTTGTGGTAATAAATGGTCCTGTTGCTATTGCTGGATCGATGCCTTGTTTGTCTAGAAATAATGGTATAAAAGTGCCTATAAGTCCTGCTATTATAATTACTGCTACTAAGGATACCGAAATGGCTAATGCTAATTGAAATTCTTGTTCCCAGGCAAAAACAAAGAGAAATAAGAATAAAGATAATATTAAGCCATTTAAAGCTGCTAAAAGCATTTCTTTTATTAAACGATTATTAATGCTTCCTTTTACATCGTCGTTTGCTAGACCTTGTACGATAATTGCACTAGATTGTACGCCTACATTTCCTGCCATTGCTGCTATTAGAGGTGTAAATAAAAATAAAATAATTGCTTGTTCTGGGAGGTTTCCTTCAAAATAATACATAATAATAAAGGCGCCAATACCACCAATAAGCCCTAAAAACAACCATGGTAAACGTGCTCTGGTTAGTTCTAAAATACTATCGTCTGCTTCTACATCTTGGGTAATACCTGCTGCTAGTTGGTAATCTTTTTCGGCTTCTTCTTTTATTACATCTACAATATCGTCTATTGTAATTCTACCAAGTAAGGTTTGGTCTGTGTCTACAACTGGTATTGCTTCAAGATCGTATTTTTGCATGATTTTAGCAACTTCTTCTACATCTTCTAGTACATCTACATAATCTACTTTTGGAATATATACATCGGATATATGCGCTTTTGTTGAAGCCATTAGGAGGTCTTTTAAAGAAAGTCGTCCTATTAATTTCTCGTTGTTATCTACTACATAAATAGAGTGCACACGCGTTACGTTTTCTGCCTGGGCACGCATTTCTATTACACATTTATTAATAGTCCAGTTTTCGTTTACTTTTACCAGCTCTTTAGCCATGAGCCCTCCAGCAACATTGTCATCGTAGGTAAGTAATTCTTGTATGTCTGCTGCGTGTTCTTCGTCTTCTATTTGTGCTATTACTGGTTCTTGCCTTTCTTCGGGAAGTTCGGATATAATATCTGCAGCATCATCTGTATCTAGTTCTTCCAGCTCTTCGGCAATTTCTTTTATAGAAAGAGCGGCAAGAATGTTTTCACGATTATCGTCGTCTAGTTCTAAAAGAACTTCGGAAGTTTTTTCGCTATCTAATAGTTTAAAAATATAGGTTGCTTGTTCTAAACTTATTTCGTCTAGAATTTCGGCAATATCTGCATGGTGGAATTTATTAAGTAGCTTAGAGAGTTCTGTATTTTCTTTAGTTGCTACTAAATGTTTTACTTGCTCTATAAGCTCTTGGCTTATTTTAAATTGAATATTTTCGTTATTCTCTTCCACTATAAAATTTTTGAATACTTTTGGTATTTCCTATAAATTTAAATCTTTTTCTATTTTGGTTGTAAGTGCAATAAATGCTTCTACACTTAATTGTTCTGGACGCTTGCCAAATATAACATCTTCTCTTAAATTATTTGATAATTGAAGTGTTTTTAAGCTATTACGTAATGTTTTTCTGCGCTGTTGAAAAGCTGTTTTTACCACTTTAAAAAGTAATTTTTCGCTACAAGGTAGTTGTTGGTTTTCTTTTCTGGTAAGACGAAGCACGCCAGATTCTACTTTTGGTGGTGGGTTAAACACATCTGGTGGAACGGTAAATAAATACTCGGCATGATAAAATGCTTGTGTTAATACCGAAAGTATTCCATATACTTTAGAGCCTTCTTTCGAGCAAATTCGTTGCGCTACTTCTTTTTGAAACATTCCAGAAAACTCTGGTATTTGATTGCGCATTTCTAATGTTTTAAAAACAATTTGTGTAGATATATTATAAGGGAAATTGCCAATAATAGCAAAGGGTTCGCCTTTAAAAACTTGATTTAAATCGTATTTTAAAAAATCTTTTTCTATAATTCTAGATGCTAAATTTAAGTAGTTGTTTTTTAAGTATTCTACCGATTCGGTATCTATTTCTATTACGTGTGTTGTAACTTTTTTATTTAATAAGTATTTGGTTAATACTCCCATTCCTGGACCAATTTCTAGAACGGTTTTGTAGTTATTAAGCGTAAGTGTGTCTGCTATTTTTTGTGCAATGGTTTCATTGTTTAAAAAATGCTGACCTAAATGTTTTTTTGCTTTTACTTGATGGTTATTTGCCACGTATTAATAATTGTTGAATGTTATTTTTCCAGTAAGTGCTAGTGTTTTGTTATTTAAAATTAACAGTGTATTCGTCTACTATTTGTAACTCGGTTCTAAAGGCTAACATTTTATCTGCAAATTTTTTTAAGCCTTCTGTACGTAATCGGTCTGCATCTTCTTTGTAGTAAGCGTCTAGTGCTTCTCTAGAATACGATTTATATTGTACCGAGTAGGTTGTACCACCCATTTCTTCGTCTACTAACACTTTTGTTAATGTTGCTTTTTCAAATTTTCCAGTACCAAGTACTTGAGGTATGTGCTGTTTAATCCATTGTAGCCACTCGTCGTGAATACTATTATCTATGTTTACAGTAACGTTATAAATTATCATACTAGAAGTTTATTGTTTGTTTTTGTTTAGGATTAGTTTATAGCATCGCCACGTAGCATTCGGTATTTTTTTCTTGCTTCTACATAATAGATAGAATCTTGGTAATTAAATATTATTTGTTCGTAAAACTCTTTTGCTTTTTCTGGTTGTGCTAATTTATTTTTATATAATTCTGCAATTGCAAAATAGGCATCGTCTGCAAGAATGTCTTTTTTAAAATCTGTAATTATTTTAAGATAATTTGCTTCTGCTTTTGTGTACAGTTTTAAGTTTTCAAAAAGATTTGCTTGCATATAAAGCGCTTGGTCTATAATGGTTTCGGTTTTGTGCGCTTCTAATATTTGATTTAATATTTTTATTGCTGTATTAGGTTTGTTTTGAAATGCTAATAAATCTGCTTTTGCATACATTTTTAAAGCGGTTTGACTAGAGTCTTCTACTTTGTTGTCTGTAATTAATAGCATAAGATCTAAGGCGTCGTTTGCGATAAGCTGCGAGGTAGAAGATTTTAATATTTTTAATTGCGATTCTGCCCATTTAAAATCTCCTTTGTAATAACTTGTTTTTGCTACTTTAAATCTTGCTTCTTGCGATATTGGGCTGTTTTTTAAACTTCGTTGTATTTGAGTATAAAAAATTAAAGCTTCGTTAAATTTTTCTTCAAAAACTAATATGTCTGCTAGTTGTAGTTTTACTTGTGCTTCTTGATATGGGCTTAAGGGTAGTGCTAAAGTTTCTTTTAAAAACGCTGAAGCTTGTTTGGTATTGTGTAGCTTAAATGCTAAAAAATGGGCATAAGCAATTTGCAGTTTTAAGGTTTTTGGATGCCTTTGGTAATGCTCTAATAATTGTAAGTATTTGCTGTTAATTTCTTGGTAATTTGCAGTTGTACTTTCTTTGGTTTCTATTTGTAAAAGTTGGTATTCTGCTTCAAGTATTCTGTCTGGCTCTTGTGCCGTATTAATTAAGTAGTTAAAAATTTCTTTTGCAATTTCGTTATGGTTGTCTTTAGCAGCTATTAATGCAAGGTTTTCTATTCTTATAAGACTTTCTGGTAAGCGTTTAAAAATGGCTTTTTCTTGGGTAAAGGCTTTGTAGTATTCTTTTTGTTGAATAAATAGCCAGCTTAATAGATCGTTAAATAACAAATCTGGAGTAGCTTGAATTTTTTTAAGTAATACTTTTCTTAAAATGGTATTATTGGGATTGCTTTTGTCTTCGCTTATAAAATTGTTAAAAACTCGTTTTATATTGTTTATATAATCGGGTTTTGCTTGCAAGTAATTGGTGTAGCAAGCAAACATTTCTTGAATGTTTCCTTGTTCGCCATAAATACGTGCTAGCTGAAAATTATAGTTTAGTTCTGGAGAAAGCCGCATGCCTTTTAAATAGGAAGTAACCGCTAAATTTAATAGGGATAGTTGCTCGAATTTTTGCCCTATTGCACTGGTGTAAATGGGTCTTTCGTCTATATAATCTATTGCTTTTTGGTAAAATTTATTAGCGTTTATGCTGTCTTTTTTAAGCGAATAATTATAGCCTAAATCTATCTGCACTATTGGGTTAGCTCTTTTTGCTAAGCGGTTTTTTAATAGATTTTCTGCCTCGTTAAATTGTTCTAATTGCTGGTGCGTTTTTACTAACTGCAGTAAATATTGATGGTGGTTTGGGTTTTTGGCTACAATTTTTTGATATATAATACGTGCTTTTTCAAACTTACCGTTTTTAAAGTATTGGTTAGCTAGTTCTGCATCTTTATTTTTTTGTGAAAATACAGATGAAGAAATTAATAAAAAAACTAGTATAAATAATCGCATATGGTGTTTTTGTAAATATAGCAAAAATCCCACCATAGTTTTTTAGTCTATTATGTTAAATCCTGTATAAGGCACAAGCACCTCTGGAATTTTTATTCCATTTGGTGTTTGGTAATTTTCTAAAATTCCTGCTAGTACTCTAGGCAAGGCTAACGAGCTTCCGTTTAGTGTGTGTGCTAATTGGTTTTTGCCTTCATTATTTTTAAAACGTAATTTTAATCGATTTGCTTGAAAAGTTTCAAAATTAGAAACCGATGATATTTCTAACCAGCGATCTTGTGCTGTAGAAAACACTTCGAAATCGAAGGTAAGTGCTGCTGTAAAACCTAAATCGCCACCACAAAGTCTTAATATTCTATAAGGAAGTTTTAATTCTTTTAAAATATCTTTTACATGTTCTACCATGCCATCTAAAGCTTGGTAAGAATTGTTAGGGTGTTCTACTCTTAATATTTCTACTTTATCAAATTGATGTAAGCGATTTAAACCTCTAACATGCGCTCCATAACTTCCTGCCTCGCGACGAAAACATGGTGTATAACCTGTTATACCAATTGGAAGATCGGTTTCGTTTAATAATTCGTTTCTAAACAGGTTTGTTGCAGGTACTTCTGCAGTTGGAATAAGGTATAAATTGTCGTTAGTTACATGATACATTTGCCCTTCTTTGTCTGGTAGTTGTCCAGTGCCAAATCCAGAAGCTTCGTTTACTAAATGTGGTAATTGGTATTCGGTATAACCTGCAGCAGTGTTTTTGTCTAAAAAATAGGCAATTAAAGCACGCTGTAATCTAGCACCTTTTCCTTTGTATACAGGAAATCCAGCACCTGTTATTTTGTTTCCAAGCTCAAAATCTATAATGTCGTATTTTTTTGCTAATTCCCAATGTGGTAAGGCATTTTCGTGTAATGTTGGAATGCTACCTTCTTTAAAAATTTCTTCGTTGTCTGCATCTGTATTTCCTGCAGGAACCGAGTTGTGTGGTACGTTAGGAATTTTATAAAGTAACTGGTTTAAGCTTTCGGTTTTGCTGTTTAATTTTTCGGTTAAAGATTTAGAATTTTCTTTTAATTCGCTGGTTTTTGCTTTTAATGCATTTGCTTTTTCTGCTTCACCAGTTTGGTATAAAACGCCAATTTTTTTAGAGATACTATTAGATTCAGATAAGGTGTTATCTAGCTGCATTTGTAAGCTTCTTCGCTCTTCGTCTAGTTCTATAACTTCTTGTATAATAGCTTTAGCATCTATATTACGTTTGGTTAAACGGTCGATTACTAAATTGGTGTTTTCTCTAATAAATGGTACTTGTAACATGTTTAATTATTTTTATACAAAATATAATTTTGCAGCAATAGAATATCTCTCAAATTTTATATGCTACCGAAACCAAATTCGGTAGGAAAATGCAAAAGTAAGAAATAGTTTAATTGCGAAGCTATTTTAATCGAGTTTTGAAGGTAAAATCCAATCGCTGTGTTTAAAGTGTTCCCATTTTAATGCCGCGATGTCTATTTTGGGGTTTGTAAATTGGGTGTATGGCCTACCATTTACACTTATTTTACTATCTACAAATACACTAATATCTTTTCCGTTTTTAGCATATTCTTTTTTTAATCGCTGTGCAAATTGCCACATAAAATCGGGTTTAGTATAGAGTAGTCTTTTTTGTTTTTTAGAAACATAATCGTCTAGATTTATAAACGATTTTTTGTTTGTTTCTTTGTCTATTATACTATAAGTAGCATGGCCAGATTTAGAGCGAAGCATCATTCGCCAAGACATTCTGTGCGCTTCTTCGGTCCATAGTACATTGTCTTGTATAAAGTGTTGACGTAATGGAAGTGCAATTTGAATTATAAAATATAATGAAAAAAGCATACTTATTAAAAAGCTTCTTTTTGGTAAAATAGTTTTTCCTTCGGAATAAAAAGGTTTCGATTTTAAAAATATAGTATGTATTGTTTTTTGTTCGAAAAAAAACAAAGCAAAAGCTAAAGACAAATAAGGAAAAATGCCTACTTGAAATACTATTGAATTAAATAAATGAAAAAATAAAGATGCAAAAAAAGCAAGTTTGCGTGTGGGTTTCCAAAGTAAAAAAGGAATTATAAAACCATCGAATAAAATGCCTCCATATGCTAAAAAATAATGTAACCCTTTTTGTTGTAAAAAATTTCCTATTAGAAAAAAGTCTTTTTTGCCTTGCATAAAAATGCCCATAACGGTCGTGTCTAGCCAGTCTGGGTAAATTTTTGCAATTGCACCATAAGTGTAAACAATAAACATTTGTAATATAAAAATTAAGGCACACCATCTTGGCATGGAGTAGCTCTTAATTTTTGGGTTTAACTTAGCGTCTACCGATAAGTATTGGTTAGCAGGTAGTAGAACCATAATGGCACTTAGTAAAACTAGTAAATAGTAATGGTTGTTGTACGACGATTTTTGCATAAAATAAGTTGCGGTCCACATTAAAGCAAACATAAATGCACTAAAGCGGTATTTGTAACCAATCATGATTAAAAAGCCAAAAACACCCATTACTAAGTAATACCAGTACATGCCGTTCCCTGGTAGTGGTTGCAACCATTCTAAACCAATAAACGAAAAAGTAAAATCTGGATCTACAAGAGTGCGTTTAATCCAACCAGTAAAAATTGCACCTACAGATTCTAGAAAACAAAGCAGCCCAAAAATTATTCGAAAAACAATTAAGGCACTATTGTCTATATGTTTAAATAAAAAAGATTGCATTAGCTTGTTATAAATTGTTTTGTAACAAATTTATCTTTAATAATTTGTTTTTTTAACGCTTCTAAGGAATCGAATTTTTGTTCGTCTCTTATTCTATGTAAAAGTTCTACTTGAATAGTTTCACCATAAATATTGGCATTAAAATTTAAAAAATGAATTTCTATTAGCTGGTTGCTGTTATTGCTAATAGTTGGGTTTACACCAATATTCATCATGCCATAAATTGGTTTATTATTGGCTACCCATTTTACAACGTAGACACCTTGTTTTGGTATTAGTTTGTAGTCTGCATCTATTTGTAAATTAGCAGTAGGGAAGTCTATGGTTTTTCCTATTCCTTTTCCAGTAACAACGGTTCCGCCCAGCATAAAATGATACCCTAAATAGCTATTAGCGGTTTGTATATCGCCATTTAATAAAGCGGTTCTAATTTTTGTAGAGCTCACCGCAACATTATTTATGTCTTGTGCAGAAATTTCTTCAACTTTAAAATCGTATTTTTCACCAAAGCGTTTTAAGTCTTCAATGTTTGCCGTTCGGTTTCTACCAAAGTGATGGTCGTAACCAATTATTATTTTTTTTACACGTAATTGTTTTACTAGTATGTTAGTAACAAACTCTTCAGCAGTTAATCGAGAAAATTTTTTAGTAAATGGTTGAACAAATAGGTAATCTAAGCCTTGTTTTTCTAACATGGCTCTTCGTTCGTTTATGGTATTAATAAGTTTAATATTTGCGTCTTTTTGCAACACCATTCTTGGGTGCGGAAAAAAAGTAAGCACTACAGACTTTAGCTGGTTTTGTTTAGCAGTATTAACAATTCTATTTAAAATTTCTTGGTGACCAATATGTACACCATCGAAAGTGCCAATTGTGGCAACTGTGTTTTCTTGAAAATTGTTTTTTAAAGATTCTAATACTTTCACTAGATTAAGGTATTTAGCAAAAATATAAAAGATAAATGAGTAACGCTTGTTTTTTAAAGTATAGTTTTTTTGAAAATTTAAAGGTTATAAATAACAATTAGTAGTAGCTAATACATGTTGTTTAACTAATAAATTTGTTATTCGTAAGAAAAATGCCAATATAATATAGAAGTATTCAATCTTTTTTATAACTTTATGACGTTTTCACAGAAAATTAAAATCTAATCCGTAAAATCAATAATTATGAAAAAAAGTTACCAATTAATGTTTCTAGTTTTTCTGCTTGCTTTTAGCGCACAGCTAATGGCACAAAAACCAATGGAAAAACGAGCATTTGAAATTAGTTTAGAGGCAGACGAAGCCATTCAATCAGAAATAAGGGATAATAAACGAATTGACCTAGCAACAGGACAAGCAATTGCGATGTATGGCCTTAATTACGATGTACCACAAGGGACGCCAGAAGCTATGGCAATGTATTACATGCAAAATGAACATAGAGCACTAGGTTTCTCGAAAGAAGAAATTAGCAATTTGCAACATCATGCAACCAGAAGTACTAATGCTGGTTCTGTAGTGCGTTACAGACAACATATAAATGGAATTCCTGTAAACAGAGCAGAAGTTACTATTAGTATATCACCACAAAACAAAGTGGTTATGGTTATGAATAGTTATCAGCAAATTAAAAACATAGATACCCAACCAACAGTATCTGCAAGTCAAGCATTTCAATTAGCAAAAAATTACCTAAATGAAAATGGTAACATTATGCATACCGATAGCAGGTTAATGATTTATAGTAACTCTAAAATGGCTCGTTTAGCGCACGAAGTAGTTATCTCTAGCGATAACCCAAGAGGAGAATGGCATGTTTTTGTAGATGCAAAAAATCAAGAAATTTTTAAAGTGGTAGATATGAACCACTATTATGGAGACAAAAAAGAGCATGTTCACGATGCTAATTGCAAACATAGCATACCAAAGTTTGGTCCATATACAGTTGAAGAAGAAAGAAGAAGAGCTACAGGAACAGCAATGGTTTTTAATCCAGACCCATTATCGTCTAATACGGTAGCATATGGAGGCGGATATGTAGATGGTGGCGATGCAGATACGGCACAGTTAACTGCAGCAAGAATGGCTGTAAGTTTAAACGATATTACACTTACTGGAAGTACCTATTCTTTAGTAGGTCCAAGAGCTGAAATTGTAGATTTCGATACACCATCAACAGGGTTGTTTTCGCAAAACTCTTCCGATTTTAGTTTTACAA
Source organism: Oceanihabitans sp. (assembly GCA_049614585.1). Classification (GTDB taxonomy): domain Bacteria; phylum Bacteroidota; class Bacteroidia; order Flavobacteriales; family Flavobacteriaceae; genus Oceanihabitans. The sequence continues at coordinate 29,206 of JBMZDY010000002.1, read as the reverse complement.
GAGAGCAACAAGGTTTTGAGCCAGCTAATACTTATTTTCATATTGATTATATGATGAACTATATAAACAACACCCTTGGCTGTGCTGTTATGCCAACTCAATATGCAGGTGGAGTACAGTACGATCCACATGGAGCTCAAGGTGCAGATAACTCTTTTTATACAGGAGCTACACAACAATTATCTTTTGGAGAAGGTTGTGTAGATGACGCAGAAGATTCCGATGTAATTCACCACGAGTTAGGGCACGGTTTACACGACTGGGTTACTAATGGAGGTTTATCGCAAGTAGATGGTTTAAGTGAAGGATCTGGAGATTATGTTGCACAATCGTACAACAGAGGTCTAGGAAACTGGACACCAGCAGACCCTGCATACCAATGGGTATTTAATTGGGATGGACATAATGAGTGTTGGAATGGTAGAGTAACAAACCACTTTCCAGGATACCCAGGAGGACTTGTAGGACAAATTCATACAGATGGTCAAATTTGGGCTTCTTGTTTAATGACCGTTTGGGATGATATAGGACAACAAAGAATGGATAAAATATTCTACGAAGGATTAGGAATGACTAATGGAACAGCTAGCCAAAACGATGCTGCCAATGCAGTTTACCAAGCAGCTGTAAACTTAGCATATACTCCTACCGAAATAAATGCAATACATACTGGTTTAACTGCATGTGGTTATACATTACCAGCTTTACCTGGACCACCAGTTGCAGCTTTTAGTGCAGATAACGAAAATATTTGTTTAGACACAAATAATACAGTAAACTTTATGGACGAAACCGTTCCAGCAGCAACTACTTGGTTGTGGACTTTTGAAGGTGGTACTCCAGCAACATCAACAGCACAAAACCCAACAGTTACTTATGCTGCAGATGGAACTTACGATGTAACTTTAGTAGCAACGAACACTTATGGTACCGACACAATAACCATGACCGACTATATTACAGTTGTTTCTGGTGCTGCTTGTCCTTCGTGTACAGTTTATGCATCGCCAGGGAATTTAAATATTGCTATTCCAGATGGACCTGGAGGAAATGGAAACCCAGGGCCACCAGCCGAACATACTATTAATGTACCTGGTTCGGTAACTATTAACTCTGTAAAGGTTAGTGTTAACGTTTCTCATAATTGGATTAACGATTTAATTGTAGAAATTATACATCCAAACGGAACTACATTATCTAAAGTTTTTAATAGAGAGTGTGGCGGGGAAGATGACATTGTTGTTAATTTTGAAGACGGCTTACCTGCTTTCAATTGTACAGCTACAACTGGAGACTATAACCCTTCGGAACCTTTGTCAATATTTAATGGATTAGATAGTGCAGGGGACTGGAAAATTTCTATTACCGATAATTGGGATGCCATTACAGGAACCTTAAATGATTGGTCTATTGAAATTTGTAGTGACCCTACCGCTTCTATTGACGAAGATCAATTTGATGCTTTCTCAATTTTTCCAAATCCAAATAATGGCGAGTTTACTATTAAATTAAACTCTTTCTCTAATAAAGACATTAAGGTTGCAGTTTACGACATTAGAGGACGTCATATATTTAACAATACTTACGATAATACAGCAGAATTTAACCAAGTTATAAACTTAAATAAAGCACAAGCAGGTGTTTATTTAGTGAAAATTAGCGATGGCGATAAGCAAGTTGTAAAACGTATTATTGTAGAATAATACCAATAAATTAAAAGTATTAATTTAATAATAAGAGACCAGCTTTTTAAGCTGGTCTTTTTATATTTGTGAGGAATTAAAAGACCTTGAATTTAAATTATTAATGGTAAACACAAACCAGATATTTAATATTACCTCAAACGTAGAATTTAAGAATGTAGCTTTACAAGTCTTTAAATATCAGTTTGAAAACAATGTAGTTTATCGTTCTTTTTGCGATTTGTTATATGTGCATCCTAGTACCGTTAATACGATTGCAGAGATTCCATTTTTGCCAATTTCATTTTTTAAAACCCATAAAATTGTTTCAAATTCTAATGCTGTTTCTCAAGTTTTTTCTAGTAGTGGTACTACAGGAAGTATAAAAAGCAAACATTTTGTAACCAATACTTCCATATATAAAAGTAGTTTTCAAAAAGGCTTTCAACAGTTTTTTGGTTCTATTTCTAATTATACAATATTGGCTTTACTACCTAATTATTTAGAGCGTAACGATTCGTCTTTAGTATATATGGTTAAAAACTTAATAGATGCTTCTAAGCAACCAGATAGTGGTTTTTATTTAGATAACCTTTTAGAGTTAAAAGAAACATTAATTCGCTTAGATAAAGCAGGAAAAAAAGTATTGCTTATTGGTGTTTCTTTTGCTTTACTTGATTTGGTTGAAAACCATACGTTTCAGTTAAACCATACAATTGTAATGGAAACTGGAGGAATGAAAGGAAGAAGAAAGGAGTTAATTCGAGAAGAATTACACGATATATTAAAAAAAGGATTCGGCGTTGCTAAAATACATAGCGAGTATGGCATGACCGAATTATTAAGTCAAGCTTATTCTTTAGGAGACGGAGTTTTTGAATGCCCAAAATGGATGCAGGTTTTTACAAGAGAAACAGAAGATGCATTGGTATTACAAGCCTCAGGGAAAACAGGAGGATTAAATATTATAGATTTAGTTAATATTAACTCTTGTTCTTTTATAGCCACACAAGACTTAGGGAAAGTAAATACAAACGGTACATTTAATGTTCTAGGAAGGTTTGATACTAGCGATATTCGTGGTTGCAACTTAATGGTTATTTAGGATACAAAAGAAAATACAAAACAAACCCATTTGTAATGATAGACAAATGCAAAAATAAATCTAAGAGCTACTTGAATTTAAAGTAGCTCTTGTTTTTTTATAATATTAATATTTTCGAAACATTAAGTTAACATTAGAGTTGGTTATTTGCAGCGTCAAAAAAGTACAAATTAAATGAAACTAAAACTCACAGGTATTGCATTATTATTTGCAATTTTAACGGTAAATGCACAAGAAACAAAAGCACCAAAATTTGGAAAAGGCCTTTTTAATTTAGTAGGAAAAGATAGTACTTGGACCATGAAAATTGGTGCAAGAATGCAATTTTTAGGAACTGCTAATTGGGAAAAAGGAGAAGCAAACGAATCTAATTTTTTAGTACGAAGAGCAAGATTAAAGTTTGGTGGTTATGCACTTAGTCCAAAACTAAAGTACAAATTAGAATTAGGTTTATCGAATAGAGATATTTCTGGGGCATCAAAATATACTAGTAATGCGCCAAGATATATACTAGATGCAGTAATAAAATGGAATTTTCATGAAAATTTCGAGTTGTGGTTTGGGCAAACAAAACTACCTGGTAATCGCGAGCGAGTGATTTCTTCAGGAAACCTACAGCAGGTAGATCGTTCTTTACTTAATAGCAAATTTAATATAGATAGAGATTTAGGAATTCAACTAAGACACCATTTTAAAGTTTCGGAAAACTTTATTATTAAAGAAGCGCTTTCAATAGCACAAGGCGAAGGGCGAAATATTACATCTGGAAATATTGGTGGTCACCAATATACTGCTCGTTTAGAATTTTTGCCTTTTGGTAATTTTACCAGTAAAGGAGATTACTCTGGAAGCGATTTAAAACGAGAAGAAAAGCCAAAATTAGCTATAGGTGTAACATACGATTATAATAACAATGCAGTAAAAAACAGAAGTAATCAAGGTTCGTATATGGAAACCGATACTGGTTTTTTTGAAACCAATATCACCACATTTTTTGTAGATGCAATGTTTAAATATAAAGGCATTTCTTTTATGGCAGAATATGCAGATAGAGATGCCGATGAGGTTTTAGCTAAAAACGAAGATAATACACTTACTGGAGACGCAGTACAAATTGGACAAGCAGTAAACTTACAAGCAGGATATTTGTTTAATAAAAACTGGGAAGTTTCTGGACGATATACCAATATAGATTGGGATAAATTAACCGGAAATGCAAACCAAAGCCAGTACACGCTAGGTTTGTCTAAATACATTGTAGGGCATAAATTAAAAGTACAAACCGATATTAGCCATTTAGAAGTAACAAATGGTAATAACGAATTATTGTATAGATTACAATTCGATATTCATTTTTAAAACATAACATTAAGGTAACATAATACTCATATTCACTTGAGATATTTGCAAAGAATAATAAATTAAATTATGGAAAATATATACTTATATATGATTATTGCTCTTGCCATTTTGGCGATCGCCGATTTGGTTGTAGGAGTAAGTAACGATGCAGTTAATTTTTTAAATTCTGCAATTGGGTCTAAAGCAATTTCGTTTAAAACAATCATGATAGTTGCAAGTTTAGGTGTAGCTGTAGGAGCTGTCTTTTCTAGCGGAATGATGGAAGTTGCTCGTAAAGGAATCTTTAATCCTAGCGAATTTATGTTTAATGAAATCATGATTATTTTCATGGCAGTAATGATAACTGATATATTGTTGCTAGATTTCTTTAATACTATAGGTATGCCAACCTCTACAACAGTTTCTATTGTATTCGAGTTGTTAGGAGCAGCAGTTGCAATGGCATTAATTAAAATAGGTCATGATGGCGGAAGTTTTACAGATGTAGTAAACTATATTAACACCTCTAAAGCCTCCCAAATTATATTTGGTATTCTCCTCTCGGTAGTCGTCGCATTCTCTATTGGTGCTTTAGTACAATGGGTTTCTAGATTACTATTATCTTATAATTTTGAAAAGAAAGCGAAATGGGTAGGTGCTTTATTTGGTGGTTTTGCATTAACTGCTATCACCTATTTCATTTTTATGAAAGGATTAAAAGGTACCTCTTATGCTAAACAATCTTTTGATATTCTTGGTGGTGAAACCATGAAAGACTTTTTAGAGCACTACGTATTTTCTATTGTAGCTGTAAGTTCAGTTATTTGGTCGTTGTTATCTTTTGCATTAATAAGTTTCTTTAAAACAAATATTTACAAGTTAATTATTATTGTAGGTACATTTGCTTTAGCCTTAGCTTTTGCAGGTAACGATTTAGTAAACTTTATTGGTGTACCAATTGCAGCATATAATGCATTTGAGCAATGGAGCCTTTCTGGATTGGCTGCTACAGATTTTCCAATGGATGTATTAGCAAAAAAAGTTCCTACAAACAATGTGTTATTATTAATTGCAGGAATGATTATGGTAGTTACGCTATGGTTTTCTTCTAAAGCAAAAAACGTTGTTAAAACCTCTTTAGATTTATCAAGCCAGAGTGCAACAAAAGAGCGTTTTCAACCAAACTTTTTATCTCGTGGATTTGTAAGAGTAGCAATGGGAATGTCGCAAATGGCATCTTACATTTTACCAGAATCTTGGCAAGCAAAAATTGAAAAACAATTTGAAGCACCTGTAGTAAAAGTTTCTAAAGAAAAAGCATTAGATCTTCCAGCTTTCGATATGGTTCGTGCTGCTGTTAATTTAATGGTAGCTGCTGTTTTAATATCTATAGCGACCTCTTATAAATTGCCATTATCTACAACCTATGTAACCTTTATGGTGGCAATGGGAACCTCGTTAGCAGATAGAGCTTGGGGAGCAGAAAGCGCTGTTTACCGTGTAGCTGGTGTATTAAATGTAATTGGAGGTTGGTTCTTTACTGCCTTTAGCGCATTTACTGCTGCAGCATTAGTAGCTTACTTATTAAACTTAAACCTGCATGTAATGTTTCCTATATTATTAGTAACTGCTTTTGGGTTATTAATAAGAAATTATGTAGCACATAAAAAGAAATCTGAAGGAACAATAGAAGAAGACAGTTTAAAAGAAACAGGAAGCAGTTCTGTACAAGGTATTATTCATGAAAGTGCAGCAAACATTTCTAGTGTTGTAAAAAGAGGAAATAGAATTTATACCAATGCTGTAAGAGGCTTAGCAAAACAAGATTTAAGCTTATTAAAGAAAAATAAAAAACAAGTAGATAAATTAACAGATGAAGTAGATAGTCTGCGTGATAATATCTTTTATTTTATTAAAAATTTAGATGAAACGAGTTTAAGAGCAAGTAATTTTTACATTAACATTCTTGGTTACTTACAAGACATGACACAGTCTTTAGAGTATATATCTAAAACAAGTCATAAGCATATTAATAATAACCATAAGAAACTTAAATTTAGTCAGGTTAAAGAATTAAAAGAAGTAGACGATGCCTTAGAAGAGTTATTTAATAACACCAAAGATGCATTCGATTCTAGGTCTTTTGAGCAAATTGGCGAAATACTTGGTCGTAAAAAAGAAGTTTTTGACTTGGTAACCGATAAGATTGTAAAGCAAGTAGCAAGAACAAGAACAGAAGAGTCTAGTCCTAAAAATACAACCTTATACTTTGGTTTATTATTAGAAACAAAAGATTTATTAACTGCTACTATGAATCTATTAGAAGAGTATTATAATGCACACGATAGTTCGGTAGAACCAGCAACAATCTCAACCGAAGAGAATGCATAATAGCTAGTATTATTAACAAAAAAAGGGTTTCGAAAGAAACCCTTTTTTTGTTAATTGTAAATTGGTAAAATATAATTTAGCTATTTGTAAATTTATTAATCTCTACCGCCAAAAATTTGTAAAGCCCAATATAATAAAGAAGCTAAAGCGCCAATTGCAGCTACTAAATAAGTTCTTGCTGCCCATTTTAAAGCATCTTCAGAACCAGCATATTCTTCTTGCGAAACCATATTCTTGTTTTTTAACCAAGCTAAAGCACGATTACTAGCATCGTATTCTACAGGTAAAGTAATAAAGCTAAAAAGCGTTGCAAAGCCCATAAAAACTAATCCTGCTACAGCAATATAAAATCCCATGCCAACTCCAGCAGCTGCTCCTAAAACCAAACCACCAATTACTAACCATTGCGACATACCAGAAGTAACACTTACAATTGGTACTAATGCAGAACGCATTCCTAAAGCACTATAAGCTTTTGCATGTTGTACTGCATGACCACACTCGTGTGCAGCAACAGCAGCTGCAGCAGCATTCGCTTGGTTGTAAACAACCTCACTAAGGTTTACGGTTTTGTTTTTTGGGTTGTAATGGTCTGTTAATTGTCCTGGTGTAGAAATTACTTCTACATCACTAATACCGTGATCTGCTAACATTTTTTCGGCAATCTCTTTTCCAGTCATGCCATTACGTAATTGAACTTTAGAGTATTGCTTAAATTTTTGTTTTAATTGGTTGCTTACTAACCAACTAACTAATGCAATTCCTCCAATTAAAATATAATATCCTATCATTATTTATAATTTTATGTAATTAAATTTATAAGTATATAACAAAAAATAAGCCAAATTTAGACTTTGAAATTTTGTCAGTGTTATTGTTTCGTTAAATGCGCTTTTTGAATTCCACTTATTGGATAAGAAGTTACACGTACTGCATCTTCACCACTAGTTCCAGATTCTTTTTTTTGTTTGGTATCTGTAAATGTAATTTCAAAATCCATACTGGTTTTATAAAAACGCGCTGTAGTTGTAATTAAATTGTTTTGCACTTCAAACATAAAGTATAAGGTGTTGTCTATTAATTTCGCATCAAGTAAAATGCCATTGTTTTCGTCTACAATATATTCGCCTTTTACTACATCTTTTTCTATTAAATTGTATTTGCGTTCTTGGCGTTTACCATCAAAAATATAAACCAACATGTATTGGTGTTTGCCAATAGAGTCTGTTTTGTTTAAATGAAACTCCATGCCAATAGTTTGCTTCCCTCTTGCATTTGTAATGTGTAAATCTCCTTTATAAATTCCATAAAAGTCTTCTGGAAATTGTAACGAATCGTTTTGCGCTTTCGCGGAAAAACATACTAGAATAAAAAAGACTGTAGAAAGAAGTTTCATGAGATTTATTTTAAATTAATATTCAGCTAATTAAAAGAATAATGTCTGGTCGAGCGCAGTCGAAGAGACTTTAATATTTTTATCAATCAAACGAATGCATCACTTTTATAGCTTTGTTATTTTCAAAAATAACAACTAGAGTTTCTGGTTTTGCTTCAAAAAAACTTGGAGCAGTTCCTAAAGCAAAAACCAAATGCTCTTTACCATGTAATGTAGAAGGTTTTGTGTTTCCTAATAAAGTGATTACTTCGGTTTTTGTCTTATCAATAAGCATATTGCTTTCTACAATAGCTTTTGCCATTTTATATCGCGTTAATGGACTTGCATGCCATGCAGTAGCATCGAATTGTTTTTCGTTAGCTTGAATAAGAAAATAACTTATTATACTAGCTAATAAAAATACACCAGCTATTATTTTTATTTTTCTACCCAACGATGTTCACTATTTTACCAGGTACTATAATTACTTTTTTAGGCTCTCTACCTTGTAATTGTGCTTTGGTTTTTTCGTGAGCCATAACTGTTTTTTCAATTTCATCTTTGCTCATATCTAATGGTAATTCTAGTGTAAAACGCATTTTACCATTAAAAGAAATGGGGTAGTTTTTACTACTTTCTACTAAATGACTAGCATCAAATTCTGGAAATGCAGCTGTAGAAATAGATGTTGTATTACCAAGCATGCTATACAATTCTTCTGCAATATGTGGTGCATAAGGCGAAATTAAAACCAATAAAGGTTCTAGTATTTCTTTGCTAGTACACTTTTGTGCAGTAAGCTCGTTAACAGCAATCATAAACGTAGAAACCGACGTATTAAAAGAGAAATTCTCGATGTCTTCTTCCACCTTTTTAATGGTTTTATGAAGCGTTTTTAGGTTGTCTTTGGTTGCTGCAGTATCCTTAACATTCAAGCCGTTTTCGCTAACATACAATTTCCATAGTTTTTTTAAGAAACCATGCACTCCAGTAATTCCTGCAGTATTCCAAGGTTTTGCTTGTTCTAAAGGACCTAAAAACATTTCGTATAAACGCAAGCTGTCTGCTCCATATTGGGCGCAAATAGCATCTGGATTTACCACGTTGTATTTAGATTTAGACATTTTTTCGACTTCGCGAGATACTTTAAAAATATTTTTAGAATTAGATACAATTTTTCCAATTTTTCTGATGAATAAAAATTTCACCATTTCTTCAAAATTCTCTTGTTGAATAATTTCACCATCTACCATATCTACTGGAATATGTAACTTTCTTACTTCAAACGCTTTTTCAGAAAAAATTCCATACACCTGACTACTGTCTTTTACTAAATCCAAAAAATTGTCTATTAAAATTCTACTTTCTTCATTTTGAATATCATTGAGTGGAATTTTATTCTGATAAACAGAATCAAAATCTTTATGAAGCTGTACCCAATTTTTTAAATAGTAATCTGCCAAATCAGAAGAAATAGGAAAATTCCAAAGCGGAGCATTCATCTCATAACCAACCTTATTTCTCATTGAAACATTAATTTCTGAAACAAAAGCACTCGTCCCCAAAATCATACCTTGGTTAATCAGCTTTTTAAAAGGCTCTTCTACATGTACAAAACCTCTGTCTTTCATAAACTTTACCCAAAAACGAGAGTACAATAAATGTCCTGTTGCATGTTCGCTTCCGCCAATATATAAGTCTACGTTTTCCCAATAGTTAAGCGCTTTTTCACTTGCAAAAAATTCGCCTCGGTTTGCAGCTTCCTCCATATAACGAAAGAAATACCAAGAGCTTCCTGCCCAACCTGGCATGGTGTTTAGTTCTAGAGGATAGACTCCGTTATGAGATTCCTCGTCGCTGCGCTCTGTAGGAATGACAAGATCGTTAGAAACAACTTTATTATTAATCGAATCCCAAGCCCAAACATCTGCTCTTCCTAAAGGTGGTTCGCCAGTTTCGGTTGGTAAATATTTTTCTACTTCTGGCAAACGTATTGGTAAGTGTTTGGTAGCAATCATTTTTGGCATACCATTTACATAATACACAGGAAATGGTTCTCCCCAATAGCGTTGTCTGCTAAAAACGGCATCACGCAATCTGTAGTTTGTTTTTCCTTCGCCTTGTTTTAATTGCTCCAACTCGTAAATAGCGCGTTTGGTAGCTTTTTTATAATTCATTCCGTTAAGGAAATCGCTATTTGCAATTTTTACGTTGTCTTTTGCAGCATAAGCTTCTTGGCTAATATCGACACCTTCAAAAATATTAGGGATTTCAATATTAAAATGTTTTGCAAAATCGTAATCGCGTTGGTCGCCACAAGGAACCGCCATAACTGCTCCTGTACCATAACCTGCTAATACATAATCGCCAATCCAGATTTGTATGGGTTCTTTGGTAAAAGGATGCTCTGCATAAGCTCCTGTAAACACACCAGAAATAGTTTTTACATCTGCCATTCGTTCGCGTTCGCTACGTTTTGCAGTTGCTTGTATATAAGCTTCTACTTCTGCTTTTTGCTCTGGCGTTGTTATTTTTGAAACCAATTCGTGCTCTGGTGCAAGTGTCATAAAACTAACTCCAAAAATAGTATCTGGTCTTGTTGTAAATACATCTATTTGATGCGACGCTTGGCTATTGCTTTGTGTGACAGCAGGAATAACGTTAAAAGAAACCGTTGCTCCAACCGATTTGCCAATCCAGTTGCGTTGTATTTCTTTTAAGGAATCTGTGCAATCTAAATTCTCTTTATCATAATCTATTCCGTGTAATAAGCGTTCTGCATAAGCAGAAATTCGCATAGACCATTGGGTCATTTTTTTACGAACTACAGGATGACCACCACGTTCGGAAACGCCATTTACAATTTCGTCGTTTGCTAAAACGGTTCCTAGTGCTGGGCACCAATTTACTTCGGTTTCGGCTAAATAGGTAAGTCGGTATTGTAATAATATTTCTTGTTGTTCTTTTTCAGAAAAAGCATTCCATTCTTCCGCAGAAAATAGTTTAATATTGGTATCGCAAGCTGCATTTACAGTTGCATTTCCTTCGGAAGCAAAAAGAGTTATAAGCGTAGAAATTTCTTCTGCTTTATTGGTGTTTTTATTAAACCAAGATTCAAAAAGTTGAATAAAAATCCATTGCGTCCATTTGTAATATTCTGGATTAGATGTGCGTACTTCACGAGACCAATCGAAAGAAAACCCAATTTGATCTAACTGTCTTCTATAGGTTTTTATATTGGTTTCTGTAGTAATTGCAGGATGTTGCCCTGTTTGTATAGCGTACTGTTCTGCTGGTAAACCAAAACTATCATAGCCTTGCGGATGCAATACGTTAAAGCCTTTGTGGCGTTTGTAACGTGCATAAATATCACTTGCAATATAACCTAAAGGATGCCCAACATGTAGTCCTGCTCCACTAGGATACGGGAACATATCTAACACATAATACTTTGGTTTTTCAGAATTATTTACAGCTTTAAACGTTTGGTTTTCTGCCCAATATTTTTGCCATTTGGCTTCAATCTCGTTGAAATGGTAGTTCATAGTAATGCCTGTAAAAACAGGTATCTTATTAATTTCACTTTGCTTTTAAAAACGCAAATTTACGGTTTATTATAAGACTGTAAAAGGAAGAGCAATCAAAATACTGGTTGCATTAGTTTTCCTGAATATAAAATCCAAACCATAGATAAAATTGCAGAGACATTCATTGCAAAACCAAATAGTTTCATTTGAAAAAGGGTATAGGCTTTTTCCTTAAAAAAAATAAAAATATCTAAAATAAGCCAGAAAGAAAATAGAGCTAAAAAACCTGCAAGCACATAATCTTGAAACCAATAACTTAAAATAAAAGTTTCTATAAGTAACAAAAAGAGCATAATTAGTTTGGTGTTTTTTCTTCCAATAAGCGTTGCTGTAGTTTTTTTATTGGCTTGTAAATCTGGCTCTATATCCATAATCTCACCAGCAATATGCGCTTGAAAAGCAAATAAGGTTAGATATAAAATAGTTTGCCATGGTAAAGCTTGTAGGTTATTGAGTTCTACGCTAAAAAAAGCTGTAAAAACATAACCCATTTGTATGCAAATCTCGAAAGGAGGACGCTCTTTTATGCGAAAAGGTTTAAAGTTATAAAGTATGTTTATAACCACCATAAAAAGCAATAATAGCAGCATTTTAAAACCAGCAACATAACTAAAATAAAAAATAAAAGGAGTTACTATTAATGCTACTTTTTTGGGGATACTTGCTAATTGTATTTTAGTTGATTTTGCTCCAAATAGAAAGTTGCCTTTCCTGTCATTTATTTTATCGGAAGCAAAATCGTTTACATCATTTAAACCATAGACTAAATAATTAAGCGGAAACGTAACAAATAGCAGTCCAATCCAGAAATTAGTTTCTATCCAAAAGTTAGTTTCTAAACTAAAAGGCACTAAATAAATCCAAATAGTAGGAAACCATAAACCAGGTCGAGATATTTTTAAATCGTGAAGCAATTTGAAAACTAAATTTCATCAAATTTAAACTTATTACAAGAATGTTGAAAGTTTAAACACAGTTATTCTTACGGAAACCAATTTCTTTTTTATTTTTACACATCAAGCAAACATACTATGAGCGCATCTTTTGAAAAATACCAAAAACGTAAATTAATTTCATCGTACTTTTCGGTAGTATTAAGTATAGCATTAGTCCTATTTTTATTAGGTTTACTAGGCTTATTGGTGTTAAATGCAAAAAAAGTTTCCGATCATTTTAAAGAGCAAGTTGTTGTAAGTATTTATTTAAAAGACACGGCAAAAGAAGTAGAAACCAAACAACTAGAAAAAAGTTTGGCAATGGCAGAGTATGTTAAATCTACGCAATACGTTTCTAAAGAGCAAGCAGCATTAGCAATACAAGAAGAAAACGGCGAAGATTTTATGGAGTTTTTAGGTTATAACCCTTTACAGAATTCTATAGATGTACATATTAAAGCAGATTTTGTTACCGAAGCACATTTAGATACCATTAAAAAAGAAGCACTAGCAAAAAAGTTTGTAGACGAAGTTCGTTACGATAACGACCTAGTAACTTTAATGAATAACAATGTTAAAAAAATAAGTGTTTGGGTTTTAATACTAAGCGCCATTTTTGCATTAATTGCGGTATTGCTAATTAATAGCTCTATTCGTTTAGCAGTTTATGCAAAACGATTTACCATTAAAACCATGCAAATGGTTGGAGCTACCAAACGTTTTATACGCAAACCATTTATTTGGAAAAGTGTTCAATTAGGAATAATAGGTGCTATTATTGCTCTTTTAGGAATGGCAGTAGTATTGTATTATTTAAATAAAACATTTCCAGAATTAAACTTATTGCAAGCTCCAATTTTAATAGCTATTTTATTTGTTGGTATTTTCTTTTTAGGCATTTTTATTACCTGGTTTTCAACGTTTTTTGCTACACAACGTTTTTTAAATTTAAAAACCGATAGGTTATATTAAAGCAATATATTTAAGTTATTTCCGTTGGTTTTACATGCAACCAATCCATACTTTAATCATGAAAAAATACACTATTTTTATAGGTGTTTTATTATTATGTACTTCTTGTATAATAAATAACCCAAAACCTGAAGCATGCCATGTACAAACCGAAAGGATAATAAAAATAACTAAGGGAACTTCTGGCGATATTGTTTTTAGCGATAATGGTGGAGACCATTATTATATAAATAGAGGGCTAGAACGCGAATTAAATTTAGATTCTCTTAACGCAAAAGTTTTAAATAAAACCGTTACTTTGCACTTGCCAAAATTATTAGGTGGTTTAGTAACTTCGGAACATATTGCACAATTAGCAGTTGGTGAAGAAATAATCTTTACAGAATTTACAATAAACACACCATAGCAGAAAAATTAAATTATGGGAGAGCAAAAACGAAAAGAAGCAGCAAAAAGCGAATTCATATTTGGGAAAAAAAACTATAAATTTATGTTTATAGGTTTAGCATGTATTGCACTAGGTTTTATACTTATGTCTGGTGGTGGTAGTGACGACCCAAATGTTTTTAATCCAGAAATTTTTAGTTTCAGACGTATTCGATTAGCGCCAACTCTTGTGTTAATAGGATTTGGTATTCAAATTTATGCAATACTTTTAAACCCAAATAAAAGTAAATAATACAATTCTTAATTTCTTGATATAAATTAACAATAGGGAATAGTATTTTAATACTTTTGCCAAATGAATGTTATAGACTCTATTATATTAGGAATAATACAAGGACTTACCGAGTTTTTACCGGTTTCTTCTAGCGGACATCTAGAACTAGGAAAAGCAATTCTGGGCGATACTTCGGTGCCAGAAGAGAGCTTACTATTTACAGTTGTTTTACACTTTGCAACAGCATTAAGTACTATTGTTGTTTTTAGAAAAGATATTTATTATTTGCTAAAAGGAGTTTTTAAATTCCAATGGAACGAAGACTTACAGTTTGTTTCTAAAATTGCATTATCCATGCTGCCTGCAGTAGGTGTAGGTTTGTTTTTTGAAAAGCAATTAGAAGCTTTATTTGGTGGTAATATTATGTTAGTTGGTTGTATGTTACTTGTAACTGCAATCTTGCTTTTTCTAGCAGACAAAGCAAAAGACACGAGTAAAAAAGTATCGTTTAAAAATGCCTTTATAATTGGTGTTTCGCAAGCAATTGCCATGTTGCCAGGAATATCTCGTTCTGGAGCTACTATTTCTACTTCGGTTTTACTAGGAAACGATAAAACCAAAGCTGCACGATTTTCATTTTTAATGGTAATACCTTTAATTTTTGGAAAAATTGCTAAAGATATTTTTAGTGGCGAATTAACGTACGAAGCACAAAATTTTGGTTCCTTAGCCATTGGTTTTGTTGCAGCATTTATTGCTGGGTTATTCGCATGTACTTGGATGATTTCATTAGTAAAGAAAAGCAAACTAACCTATTTTGCCGTGTATTGTGCTATAGTAGGTGTTGTTGCAATAATTTATGCTGTATTAAATTAATATGTTAACCGAAGAAGACTACAAAACAGGCCAGGTTTTATTAATAGACAAACCACTTAATTGGACCTCTTTTCAAGCAGTAAATAAATTACGCTGGGAAATACGACAAGCTTTTAAAATAAAAAAAATAAAAGTAGGTCATGCAGGAACACTCGACCCTTTAGCAACCGGTTTATTGGTAATTTGTACAGGTAAAATGACCAAACAAATAAACACGTTTCAAGGGCAAGTAAAAGAGTATACAGGTAGTATCGCTTTAGGAAGCACAACACCATCTTACGATTTAGAAACCGAAATAAACGAAACCTTCGAAACCAACCATATTACGAAGCAATTGGTTTTAGAAGTTACCAAGCAGTTTATTGGCGAAATAGATCAATTTCCACCTGTTTTTTCAGCATTAAAAAAAGATGGTAAACGCTTGTACGAATTTGCAAGAGCAGGAGAATCGGTAGAAATTCCATCAAGAAAAATTACAATAAATGCATTTGAAATAACCAACTTTAAAAATAATATTGTCGATTTTAGAGTGGTTTGTTCTAAAGGAACTTATATACGATCTCTAGCACACGATTTTGGAAAAGCATTAAACTCTGGCGCACACTTAATCGCCTTAAGAAGAACAAAAATTGGAGATTTTAATGTAAAAGATGCACTGTCTATAGATACTTTTATACAGCAACTTCCATCTAGTTAAAAAGGTTTAAAGTCCGTAATGGTTTTTAAAACGTATATTAAGTCTAATTAGACACTAAAATTGCGATTTAGAAAAACAATGGTATTTACCAATAAACATAAAGCTTTTTGTATTACTTTTTTATTAACTGGAACGGTTTTGTTTACTATGTTCCGTTTTAAAATACAACAACAACAAAAGCAAATAGCCGAAAGTTTTTACGAAATTATTCCAGAGAATAAAGAGCTAGAAATCCCTGAAGAGAATTCTTTACAAGCAGAAACGAATAAAGCTTTTAATCAAAACCAAAAAAGCAATCGTTTTGCAAAAGCATACCAAGTTATTGCGCCACCAGAAGATTATGTGCCTCCAAATTTAGCAAATATAGAAAGCGACGAAAGTGCTTTCCAACAGCAAAAAGTAAGTAAAACAACTACAAAAACAAAGCAAGAAGAAGAAGCGTACAATAAAGTAAATACCTTGCTTAAAACCCAAAACAAAAACCAAGCAAATAATGCAAGAAGTACAGTACAATATTCCTTGCTTAACCGAAAGCATCAATTTTTACCTACGCCAATATATTTGTGTGAAACAGGAGGGAAAATAATTGTAAATATAACTGTTAATGCTACAGGAAAAGTTATAGAAGCGTCGTATAACAATGCATCGAGTACAAGTAATGCTTGTTTGCTAAACCATGCAATAGAATATGCTAAAAAAGCAAAATTCCAATCTGCTTTACAAGAAAAACAAATTGGAACTATTACTTTTTATTTTAAGGCGAAAAGCTAGTTTTTTAAAATTTCTAGTAAATCGTTTACCGTTGCTTGTCCTTTATTTTTATTATACCATAATTGTAATTCTTCTTTAAATTCTGGTGTGATTGCTCCGTGTTTGGCTTTGTAGTCTGCTACCAATTTAGTAGCCTCTTTAGGTCTAGGGCCAAAAGTATTTTGCACCAAACCAGTTGCATCGTCTAGCATAATAAGTTTAGGAATTGCTTTACCTCCATTGGTTAAAAAAGCATTAATAAGCGCTTCGTTTTCGTCTCGTAAAACAAGTTTCAGACTTATGTTTTTATTGGTTTCTGCAACTTTGTTAATTACAGGAACAACGTGTGCCGCATCGCCACACCAACTTTCGGTTAATACCAACCAAGTTGTTTTTTTTGTAAATTTTTCAATTGCTTCTTTTGCGCTTTCCGAAATTTTCAACGTTTTATCCCAACGTTTCATTCGTCTTGCATTAAGTTTGGTGTAGTTTATTTGGTCTTCGGTTTGATCGGGACCAGTTGTACCATTATTTGCAGCCAAATCGTTTACTAAGGCCACATATTCAGTATAGCTTTTGCTTTTGCTTAAACTTTCTTGAATTATTTTTTCCATAAAATATAATTATTCGAACAAAAGTATTTTAATTTTCAATTTAAAATTATGATATCTATCATGTATTTTTAATTCTTAAATTATTTCTTAACACTAAAAATGTATCTTGCACGCAATAAATAATTATTATGAACTGGGAACAATTACTGTCATTAAAACGATTTGGAGATACAAATAAAAGGCTACGAAAAGAACAAGACGAAACCAGACTAGGCTTTGAAGTAGATTATGATAGAGTAATATTTTCGACCGAGTTTAGAAGCCTGCAAGATAAAACGCAAGTAATCCCTTTATCGCAAACCGATTTTGTACATACACGCTTAACGCATAGTTTAGAAGTTAGTGTTGTAGGGCGCTCTTTAGGGAGAAAAGTAGGCTTGTTATTATTAGAAAAATACCCGCATTTACAAAAAACATTAGGCTACCAAGCAAACGATTTTGGAGCAATAGTTGCAGCAGCTGCACTAGCACACGATATTGGGAATCCACCTTTTGGGCATTCTGGAGAAAAAGCAATTGGCGAGTTTTTTAAAACAGGAGCAGGAAAAGCCTATAAAAGTAAACTCACCGAAAAGCAATATCAAGATTTATGCGATTTTGAAGGTAATGCTAACGGTTTTAAAATTGTTACCCAAAGTAGAGAAGGTAGACAAGGCGGACTTCGTTTAAGTTATGCAACTCTTGGTGCATTTATGAAATACCCTAAAGCTTCACTACCTAAAAAACCTACAAGCCATATTGCAGATAAAAAATTTGGATTTTTTCAAAAAGAAGCAGCAGCTTTTCTAGACCTTGTTAAAGAATTGGGTTTAATTAAAAGAGGAGATCCAGAAGCTACTAGTTATTCTAGACACCCTTTAACATATTTGGTAGAAGCAGCAGACGATATTTGTTACACAATTATCGATTTTGAAGATGGTATAAACCTGGGGTTAATACCGGAAGAATATGCTTTAGAATATTTAATAAAATTAGTAAAAGAAAACCTTAATGTTGAAAAATACCAACAACTTAACAATACACCAGATAGAATAAGTTATTTGCGTGCTTTAGCAATTAATACACTAATTAACGAGGCAGTACAAATATTTATTAAAAATGAAACAGCTATTTTAAACGGTGAGTTTGGTATGGCACTTTTAGACAAAAGTAAATACGAAGCACAAATAAACGATATCTTAAAAATAAGTATCGAAAATATATACAAAAGTAAAGAAGTAATTAATAAAGAGATTTCGGGATACCAAATAATAAACAGTCTGTTAGCGGTTTATACCAAGGCAGTTTGTAACATACAAAACGGTACAGCATCTAACTACGATAAGCTATTATTTAACGATTTACCAAAAACAATAAACTTTAATGAAGGCGATTACTACGATGCGCTTTTAAATGTATGCCACTATGTATCTTTACTTTCCGATAGTCAAGCAATACTTAATTACAAAAAGTTAAAAGGAATTGTTTATTAAAAGGAAATTTTTATTTTAAACCTCACCTTATTATATTTGTGAAATTTTAATTTTCCCAAAAAAAAGACTGTGGCCTAAGCAGTTGTAAAATCATTATGAAGAAAACTACATTATTGTTATCTGTATTATGTGTTGTAGCTACTATTTTAGTTAGTTGTAATTCTGGACAGAAAGAAGAAAAAGTGTTAGACACAATAGCACTAAAAGAAAAACACAAAGAAAATTTAGATAACAGCCCTTATAAAGAGCAATTAGCTTTATCTAAAAAAGAGCGTAAAGAACACCGTTTAACTCCAAATAAATATAATGAGGAGCAATGGGAATTAACTATGAATCCAGAATTGGGTAGACCAACTCCAGAGAAAGTAGCAGTACTACAAAAACAGTTGCTAGAACAAAGAGCAGAAGATCTGTTAAATGGTCGTGTACCAGGAGATGCTGTAGATAACGGATGGGTAGAACGTGGACCAAATAACGTAGGAGGAAGAACCAGAGCAATAATGTTCGATCCTAACGATGCTTCTAACAATACTGTTTTTGCAGGAGGTGTTAGTGGTGGTTTATGGAAAAACACAAATATTTCAAGTTCAAATACTACATGGCAAAGATTAAATATACCAGAAAACTTAACTGTTTCTAGTATTACTTTCGACCCGAACAACACCATGACATTTTATGTAGGGACAGGAGAGTCGTATGTAGGGCATACCGATGGAGCTGCTAATGGTGACGGTATCTGGAAATCTACAGATGGAGGAAATAATTGGACCAATATTTTTGGAGGAAATACAGGTGTAAGTTATTTTGTATCTGCATCAAAAATTACAGTAAATACTCCAGCAGGAATTGCAGGAGATTACCAATCTTTTCCCACAACAGCTTTTGGACCAGAAATTACAACGGTTATTACTGGAGATTTAATTTTAGCAAACGACACTTCTGGAGCACCAACCGAAGGATGTAATTCTTTTGGAGGTTCTGCTACCAACAAAATTGCACTTATACGTAGAGGTAATTGTAATTTTACACAAAAAGTTAAGCATGCACAAGACCAAGGAGCATTAGGTGTTATTATGATGAATAATGTAAGTGGAGAGCCTGTACCAATGGGTGGAGCCGATGCAACTATAATCATCCCTTCTGTAATGATTTCTAAAGAAGATGGCGATATACTTGAAGCTGCTTTAGCTAGTGGTACGGTTAACGCATCTTTAAACCCAGCCGAAGGTGACTTTACGGCAACAGTTGTACCTGGAGTGCAACATATAAACGATATTAAAATAAGAGACAATGCTGGTAATTCTGAAATATTTGTTGCAGCAGCCGATGCTTTATATAGCTCATCGAATGCAGCTACAACTGTAGGTGGTATTTCTTATGGATTATACAAATCTGTAGATGGTGGTGCAAACTGGATAGAATTAAACTTACCATTAACTGCCGACGGACACAAACACTGTCCTAACGATATAGAAGTAGGTCCAAATGGTAAAGTATGGCTTTCTACAACCGCTAGTAAATTATACGGCGATGGCGGTGGAATTATTTTCGCATCTACCGATGGTGAAAACTTTGCACAAGTATATGAAGTTGCAAACGGAGTTCGTACACAAATTGCTGTTTCAGCACAAGTACCAGACAAAGTATATGTTTTAGCAGAAGTTGGTACTGGTATTACTATTCGTAAAACAGAAACTGCCTTTGTACCTTCGTTTTTAGTTCAAACAAAAACACCTCCAAACGATGCAGATCCTGGAATTCCTTCAAACGATTTTACTAGAGGTCAAGCATTTTACGATTTAATGTTAGATATTCACCCAGATAACGATGAAATAATATTTACAGGAGGTATAGATTTATTTAAATCTACTTCTGGAGCTAATGGATGGAGTCAAATTTCGCACTGGACAGGTGCTTATGCACAATATGTACATGCCGATCAACATATCGCAGCAT
Source organism: Oceanihabitans sp. (assembly GCA_049614585.1). Classification (GTDB taxonomy): domain Bacteria; phylum Bacteroidota; class Bacteroidia; order Flavobacteriales; family Flavobacteriaceae; genus Oceanihabitans. Next base: position 8,792 of record JBMZDY010000002.1, on the reverse strand, counting down.
TTGCTCATGGCGATGCAAATAAGATGGTATTTGGTAACGATGGTGGTGTATACTATTCTAGTAATGGAGGGTCTACAGTTTCCGAAAGAAACAAAGGGTTTAATACTTCGCAATTCTATACAGTAGGTGTTGCACCAACAACAGCATTTAGTGGCGATTACTTTGCAGGAGGATTACAAGATAACGGTACACAATTATTTCAAAATGCTAACCCAACGGGAGTAGATAACTCTACCGAACCTTATGGAGGTGATGGTGCATTTACTTTCTTTGATCAAGATGGTACAGATAGATACTTCATTAGAAACTATGTTTATAATGATGGTGTAAACTTATATAATTTTAATGGGCCAAATGTTACAATTAACAGTGAAAACGGAAGTAATGGTGCTTTTATTAATCCACAAGCTTTAGATTCTAACTTAGATATTTTATATTCTAATTATTCTGCAAATGGTAATTTTATTGTAAAAAGATATTCTGGAATTAAAAGTTCTGGTACACTTACCAAAACCAATTTAACCGATGCTGAGTTAACAACAACACCAACTGCATTTACAGTTTCTACACATACAACTGCATCGTCTACATTATTAGTAGGTACTGTATTAGGAGATGTTTTATTAGTAGAAAATGCTAATGGAGCAGCACCAACTTGGACGAACTTAGATGGTAATGCTTTAGTAGGAAGTGTATCAGATTTAGAATTTGGTCAAACAGAAAACGATATTTTTGTTACCATGCATAATTACGGTGTAAATAACGTATGGTATACTAGCGATCAAGGGAATACTTGGGAAGCAAAAGATGGTAACTTACCAGATTTACCAGTTAAAGCAATTTTACAAAACCCATTAAATTTAGAACAAGTAATAATAGGAACAGAATTAGGTGTTTGGTATACCGATAATTTCTCTTCTGCGTCACCTACATGGTCTCCTTCTTTTAACGGTATGAGTAATGTAAAAGTTTTAGATTTAGATTTAAGAAACGATAATATGGTATTTGCTGCTACGCATGGTAGAGGTATTTTCTCTGGTTTATTTACACCAGATTTTTTAAGTATCGATGAAAACGAAGCAAACGTATTTTCTATTTTCCCTAATCCTTCTAATGGAAATATAAATGTTAAAGTTACTAAAGATGTAGGTAATGCAATGGCATATATTTACGACTTAAATGGTAAAAAAGTATTTTCAACTAAATTAACTTTAAATAGTCAAGCTAAAATAAATGCAAGCCAATTAGCTAATGGTATGTATATTTTAAATATAAAAGGAACTAATTATTCGCATTCCGAAAAATTAGTAATCAAAAAATAATGCTATAAATAAATATAGTATTTTTTAAAAAGGGAGTTACATTTGTAACTCCCTTTTTTTATTTATGTTGTTAAAATAGTTTCTAGTTTTTTTGCTAAACTAGCTGCGTCTAATTTTATAGACTGCTGTAATTCTAAAACCGTACCATGCTCAATAAAGGTATCTGGTATTCCTTCTAAGTAAAAAGTATTTGTGTATTTGTGTAAAGCTGCAAATTCTAAAATTGCACTACCAAAACCACCAGCAATACAACCATCTTCAACCGTCATAATTTTGTTATATTTTTTGCAAATTTCGTGTAATAAATTGGTGTCTAAAGGTTTTACAAATCGCATATCGTAATGTGCAATTTGTTCTTCGTTATTAGAAATTTTAATCGCTTCACTTACGTTTTTAGCAATTGTTCCTAAACTTAAAACAGCAATAGAGTTCCCCTTTTTTAAGCAAGTTCCAGTACCAATTTCTATTTTCGAAAAAGGGACTTCCCAATCTAATATTTCTCCTCTTCCTCTAGGATATCGTATTGCTATTGGATGTTCTAAGCTTAGTTGAGAGGTATACATAATATTGCGTAATTCAATTAAATTACTTGGAGCAAATACGATGAGGTTTGGAATACAACGAAGGGAGGCAATATCGAAAATGCCATGATGCGTTGCGCCGTCTTCTCCTACCAAACCAGCTCTGTCTAAGCAAAAAATAACGGGTAGATTTTGTATGGCAACATCGTGAATAACTTGGTCGTAAGCACGCTGTAAAAATGTGGAATATACATTGCAAAAAGCAATATAACCTTGAGTTGCCATTCCTGCTGCCAGTGTTACAGCATGTTGTTCGGCAATACCTACATCGAAAGCGCGTTCTGGAATGGCTTCCATCATTATTTTTAAAGAACTACCTGTTGGCATAGCTGGAGTTATACCTATAATTTTTTTATTTTTATTGGCAAGTTCTACTATTGTATTTCCAAAAACATCTTGATATTTTGGTGCTTGTGGTGTTTTAGATTTAGGGTACAATTCTCCTGTTTCTGCATTAAATTTACCTGGAGCGTGGTAGGTTACTTGGTTTTCTTCTGCTTGTTTTAGCCCTTTTCCTTTTGTAGTTATTACATGTAAAAATTTAGGCCCTTTTATGTTTTTTAAACGGTTTAATTCCGATATTAATAATCCTGTATCATGACCATCAATTGGGCCAGAATAATTAAAATTTAATGCTTCAAAAATATTATCTTGTTCAACAAAACCTTTTTTTACATTGGTTAAATATTGTTTTAAAGCCCCAACGCTAGGGTCTATTCCAATTGTATTATCGTTTAAAATCACCAGTAAATTTGCATTGGTTACACCTGCATGATTTAAGCCTTCGAAAGCCATACCACTAGCTATTGAAGCATCACCAATTACTGCGATATGTTGTTTGTTTTTTTCTCCATTTAGTTGTGAGGCAATTGCCATTCCTAATGCTGCAGAGATAGATGTAGAGGAATGCCCTACACCAAAAGCATCAAATGCACTTTCGCTACGTTTTGGAAAACCAGAGATTCCACCATACTGTCTATTGGTTTGAAATAGTTTTTTTCTACCAGTTAAAATTTTATGTACATAAGCTTGATGCCCAACGTCCCAAATAAGTAAATCACTAGGCGTATTAAATACATAATGTAAAGCAATACTTAATTCAACAACTCCTAGACTTGCTCCCAAATGTCCTTCTTTAGTAGCGACCATATTAATAATGTGTTGGCGAATTTCTTTAGCTAATAGAATTAAACTTTCAGAATTTAATTTTTTTAAATCCGATGGCGATTGAATGGTATGTAAAATCTTTCTGTTCATAAATCCATAACAATATTATAAAATTATTAAAATACTCGTAATTATTGGGTTAACTTTCTGAGATTCCTATATAAAAAATTATTTTTTGTGCTTTCACATCTTTATATTTGTCTCACTTTTATACAAAAAACACCAAAACTATGAAAAATTACTACTTAAAAGCACTTTCTGCTTTCGTATTGCTTTTTGCAGTACAAATAGGATTTGCACAAAACACATTACAAGAATCGCCCAATGGACAGATTATTAAATCGTATCTAAATTCAGAAATGGCAACTTATGGTTTGTCTGGCGCAGATATTCAAAGCTTATATGTAACTAACGAATATTTTTCTAAATATTCTAAAACAACACACGTATATGTAAACCAAGCATATCAAGGAGTAAAAATACACAACGCGATATCTAGTGTTGCGGTAAAAAACAATAAAGTTTCTTATTATGCAAATAGCTTTATTAGCGATATTTCTAGTAAAATAAATAGCCTTACACCTAGTATAAACGCGAAAAATGCAATAGAAAAAGCTGCTACTTATTTTAACTTAGGAAATACTACAAATTTAAATTTAGTAAGATCTAATGGTAATGATTATGTGTATACCAATGGAGGAATTTCTAAAGTAGAGATTCCAGTAAGTCTTGTATATACACAAACACAAGAAGGAAATTTAATACTTTCTTGGGATTTAAGTATACATACAACTAATGGTAAAGATTGGTGGAGTGTAAGAGTAGATGCTTTAACAGGGGAAGTATTAGAAAATAATAACTGGATACTTACTTGTAATTTTGGAGATGTAGATCATAAAAACCATAAGCATAATACTAAAGTGGTAGCAAAAGAAGACAACTTTAGTTTATTTAAAACAAATTCTTCAACTACAGATGGTTCACAGTATAATGTTTTTGTTATACCAGTAGAAAGTCCTAATGACGGTGGAAGAACATTAATTTCACAACCAGCAGATGCTACAGCTTCTCCTTATGGATGGCATGATGATAATGGTAGTACAGGACCAGAATATACCATTACAAGAGGTAATAATGTTTGGGCTCAAGAAGATGTAAATGGAAACGATGGTACTGGAGCTTCACCAAATTCTGCAACTTTAAATTTCGATTATCCTTTAGATTTATTTCAAGCACCAATTGGCTATCAAAATGCTTCATTAACCAATTTGTTTTATATGAATAATATCATGCACGATGTTTGGTACCAATATGGTTTTGATGAAGCTAGTGGTAACTTTCAACAAAACAATTATGGCAATGGAGGCCTTGGTGGCGATTTCGTTTATGCAGATGGACAAGATGGTAGTGGAACAAATAACGCTACTTTTGGAACACCACCAGATGGAAGTAACCCAGGAATGACAATGTATTTATGGAACGAACCAGCACAAAAAGAATTGGTGACTTTAAATAATGGTTCTTTAGCAGGAGGGTTTGTTGCAGTAAATCCAGCGAGTACTGCACCAAATAACCTGCCAGGAGCAACAACAAGCCCTGTTACAGCAGACTTAGCTATAATTATTGACGATAATGCAAACACTAATAATTCGCCAATGTCTACAGACCCTAATGATGCTTGCGATGATTTTACAGCAGCTACAAACCTTACCAATAAAATTGCAGTTATACGTAGAGGAGCATGTTCTTTTGTCGATAAAATTCAAAGAGCACAAGATGCTGGTGCAGTAGGTGTTATTATGTTTAACCATAATAATCCAACCAACGATCCAGCATATACAGAATATGTAAATATGGCTGGGCAAACAACAACAATTAATATACCAGCAGTATTTATTAATAATACCGATGGAGAAGCAATATTTAATGCTATTGCAAACGGAGAAACTATTAATGCTACTTTATTAGATTACCAAACCTACCAATTAGATGGTAGTTTAGATAATTTAATTGTTGGGCACGAATATGGTCATGGTATATCTACAAGATTAACGGGTGGAGCTAGTAACTCTGGTTGTTTATCTAATGCAGAACAAATGGGTGAAGGTTGGTCAGATTGGTTTGCTTTAATGCTTACCATGAAACCAGGAGATTTAGCTACAGATGGTCGTGGTATTGCAACTTACTCTGCAGGGCAGCAAGTAGATGCAGTTGGTATTAGACCAGCTCACTATAGTACCGATTTAGCACTTAACGATTATACTTATGGCGACACAAACAATACAGCTGTTAGTCAACCACATGGTATAGGATTTATTTGGGCTACCGTGCTTTGGGATTTAACTTGGGCTTATGTAGATAAGTATGGTTTTGATGCCGATGTGTATAATGGTACAGGAGGTAACAACAAAGTAATGCAATTAGTAATAGACGGAATAAAAAACCAACCTTGTGGTGTAGGTTTTGTGCAAGGTAGAGATGCATTATTAGCGGCAGATACTAACAATAATGGAGGTGTAGACCAATGTTTAATTTGGGAAGTATTTGCAGCAAGAGGAATTGGTGTTAATGCTTCGCAAGGCTTAGGTTTTTCTAGAACCGACCAAGTGGAAGATTTTAACATGCCACCAGATAACGACCCATCTTTAGATAACTGTACTACTTTAAGTATAGACGATTTAGATGAAAACGATTATAGAGTTTATCCTAATCCTACTAACAATACTTTAAATATTAAAACCAATAAAAACTTTGGAGCTGTAACGCTTACTTTAACCGATATTAACGGAAGACAAGTGTTAAGTAAAAAAGCAGATTTATTTAATACAATAGAATTAAATATAAGCAAATTACAATCTGGTCTTTATATTTTAAATATTAATGGACAGTCTATTAATGCAAATACCAAAATTATTAAAAACTAATATTTTTTAAATATTTATTTTAAAAGGCAACTATTTATTTAGTTGCCTTTTTATATTTTTACCAATATGATAAAACCTTTCGACGATATTTATTTTATGAAAAAAGCACTTCAAGAAGCAGAAGAAGCTTATAAAAAAGGGGAAATTCCAGTAGGCGTTGTAGTTGTTGTAGACGATAAAATTATAGCTAGAGCCCATAATTTAACCGAGTTATTAAATGATGTAACCGCACACGCCGAGATGCAAGCAATTACAGCAGCAGCTAATTTTTTAGGAGGTAAATATTTGCAAAAATGCACCATGTATGTAACCCTAGAACCTTGCCAAATGTGTGCAGGAGCATTGTATTGGAGTCAAATATCGAAAATAGTTTTTGGTGCTACCGATGCACAAAGAGGTTGTGGAAAAATGGGAACAAAACTACACCCAAAAACAGAAATAAAAGGAGGAGTTTTAGCAGAGGAAGCAGCTGCTTTAATGAAGCGATTTTTTGTGGAAAAACGCAACCTAAATTAATATACTAATTATTTAAAAAATAGTTATCGGTTGTCGCCTTCACGTTTTCGCATTTTGTCTAAATTCTCTTTAGTTAACATGTAATCTCTTAAATCTTTATCTTTCCATCTGTAATAAGAAAACAAAGGGAAAACAACAAGAAATAAGCCAATTACACCAAAGCCAATAAGTTTTTGCGCATAACTAACATCAAGTAAAAATCCGGCAATAATACTTCCTATTGCAGCTACAAATAATATAAAAATTAATTTTTTCATGGGCTAGTTGTAATTATTTTGTAAAGTTAATTAATTGCCTTCTGTAAGCAGTAAGTAATTTAGATTTAGATATAAAACCGTAGTATTTATTGTTTTTAATAACTGGTAAATTCCATGCACTAGAATTTTGAAATTTATCCATTACCATTTGCATGGTATCGGTTTCAAAATAAATTATTTCTGGAGCATTGTGCATATAATCTTCAACTATTGTAGTGTTGTATAATTTTTGATCGAACATAAACTCCCGAATATCGTCTAGCAAAATAACACCTAAAAACTCATCTTCTTCGTTTATTACTGGAAATAAATTTCTGGTTGATTTTGCGACACCTTCATGTAGCATTTCGCCAAGAGTCATCGAAGATTTTAATATTTTAAAATTTCTTTCTATTACCGAATCTATTTTCATTAAAGTAAGTACACTTTGGTCTTTATCGTGTGTTAAAAGCGCTCCTTTTTCGGCTAATTCCCGAGTGTAAATATTGTGCTCAATAGTGTTTTTAGTAATTATAAACGATATAGCAACAGTTATCATTAAAGGCGCAAAAAGTTCGTAGCCACCTGTAATTTCTGCAATTAAAAATATAGCAGTTAATGGCGCATGTATTACCCCTGCAATTAGTCCAGCCATACCAATAAGTGTAAAGTTGGTTTCCGAAACGTGAAAGCCCAACCCTATATTGTTAATTATTTTGGCAACAACATTTCCTAAGGCGCTACCCATTACCATTGTAGGAATAAATATTCCGCCAACTCCACCAGCTGCAAAAGTAGTTGTCATAGCTACTGCCTTAAAAATGGTAATACCAATTAATAATGCTATTACTACCCAAATGTTTTCTTTTAAAGCATCAAAAGGAGTAGTGCCTATTGCATCTAAATGGTTGCCAGCAAGAAGATTGTTTATAAAACCAAACCCTTCACCATATAAAGGAGGAATAAAAAATAGCATAACACCAATAGCTAAACCGCCAATTATTAATCGCTGGAATTGCGTTTTAAAACGATCGAAAAATTTTAAAATAGCAAAATACATTTTGGTGAAATATATAGATGCTATTGCGGTAGAAACACCAAGAAGCACATAAAATAAAGTGTCTTTAATTTCGAATTTATCTGAAAAATTAAAATTAAAAAGTAAATCATCGCCTAAAAAGAAATACGATGTTAAAACCGAAGACACCGAAGCAAGTAATAAAGGCAGTAAAGAAGCAAAGGTTAAGTCTAAACTAAATACTTCTACAGCAAAAATAATAGCTGCTATTGGCGATTTAAAGATAGATGCAATTGCTCCTGCAGCTGCACAACCAATTAATAATGTTCTGGTTTTTCTGTCGATATGAAAAAGTTGTCCTAGGTTAGAACTTAGCGCGGCACCAGAAGCAACAGCAGGACCCAGTAAACCAACAGAGCCACCAAAACCAACGGTTAAAGGAGCTGCAATTAATGGGTAATACATTTTTGTTCTAGAAAGTATTCCGCCTTTTTTAGATAAAGAAAATAATATAGATGGAATTGCGTGTTCTAATGGTTTTTTGCTGATATATTTTGCAAACAAATACACCAAAAACAAACCAATAACTGGCAAAATAAAATAGAGCTGGTTTTTAGAAAATATAATTCCTTTTTCTAGAGCGGTACTTATAGTAAATGTAATATTCTTGATTGTAACCGAAACCAATCCAGCCAATAAACCAACTAATAAGCTTAACATAAAAACAAAGTTCTTTTGCGAAATGTTTTTATATCTCCAAATTAAAAATCTTTTTATTAGTGGTTGTTTTGGCATTAGTTTTTTTCTAGTTCTACTTTTAAATTTTGTAAATCTTCAATATATATTTGTCGTAATGTTTCTACATAAGGTCTACTATTAAAATAGCCAAAATTAAAATCGGAAACAGCCTCTTCTAATATAGATTTTGCTTTAGTAAACTCTTCTTTTTCTTTATAAATTAATGCTTTGTAATATTTTGCATCTGCGCTTAAATTACGACTATATTCCAGTTGTTTGTTAAAATAATA
>JBMZDY010000001.1:0-58727 GCA_049614585.1 Oceanihabitans sp. | reverse complement strand
ATGTTTACCAAACCTTTTGAAATTCGCTGGAGCGATGTAGATGCAAACCGTCATTTAGCAAATAGTGCTTATACCAATTTTATGAGTCATACAAGAATGGCTTTTTTAATTGAGCATGGTTTTACCATGAAAGAACTAGCAAAACACAATATTGGCCCAGTAGTTTTTTACGAGCACATGCATTATTTTAAAGAAGTTTTTATGGGGCAGCCAATTACGGTTAGTTTAGAAGTTTCTGGTTTAAGTGCAGATGGATCGTTTTTTAAATTCGATCATAATTTTTACAATCATAAAGGTGAAAACTTAGCGTTTTGCGAAATGTTTGGCGCTTGGATAGATTTAAAAGAACGCAAAATGACGAATTTACCAGATGCTTTATTAAAGCTTGCAGATACCTTTCCAAAAAGCGAGCATTTTAAAGTACTTACCAAAGAAGACACTAGAGCAAAAGGCCGTAAACCCAAAAATTTAATCTTTTAATTTAGGCGATTTACTTACCAAGTAAACACCTGCAAAAATTAAAAGCATTGCCATTATTTTTATTGTATTTACTGCATCTACTCCCATAGTAATAGCAAATACTCCAGCAATTACTGGTTGCAAATAAATAAATGTTCCAACGGTTGATGCTTTTAAACGAGTTAATGCTAATGGGTTAAGCATATAGGTAGCAAATGTTGCTCCTACTACAACAAAACCTATTGAAAAATACACATATGGTGTAAACGTTTGCCATTGCACTTCTATTACTTCACCTAGCCCAAAAGGAGTAACCATTATTAAACCAAACAAAAACAACCATTTTATAAATGTAAAAGGATGGTATTTTTCGGTTAATTTTTTAATTATTATTATGTAAATACTATACGATATTGCATTAATAAACACCATAATGTTTCCTAATAACACATTATCTGCAGCACGAGTAGATTTCCCGTAAACGGTAAGTATTACTGCTCCCGAAAACCCTAAAATAATACCTAATATTTTTAAGCCTGTAATTCGTTCTTTTAAAAAAAATGCCGAAAACACTAATATTATTATTGGAGTTATTGTAATAATTACAGAAGCATGTATTGGTGTTGTAAGTTCTAAGCCTTTTAAAAATAATAACATATTGGTAACTACACCAAAAATTGCTGCTAAGAAAAAGGTTTTATAATCTTTTTTATCTATCTTTTCTTTAGGCATAAAACTACCTAATATCCAAAATAATACAGTAGCTCCCAACACGCGTAGAAGCACTAAACCAAAGGGTTTTACATGTCCTGCATTCATTATAAATTTTGCAAAAGTATAATTTAAGCCATATAGCAATTGCACTAAAAAAACTGCTAGTAATGCAAAGTTTCTTCTACTCATTTAATGCTTGTTTTACAGCTGCAATATTGGTTTTAGAATTACCAATAAAAACAACGTTATTTATAATAAAAACGGGGCGACTTAAAAATGTATAATGCTCTAAAATATAGTGTTTGTAATCTTTTTCGCTTAAGTTTTGGTTTTTTAAATCCATTTCCTTGTATAACTTAGAACGCTTACTAAATAGTGCTTCATAGCTTCCAGAAAGTGCATGTAATTCTTCAAGTTGCTTAACTGTAATTGCCTCTTTTTTTATGTCTTGTAATTCAAAATCTAAAGGAAGTTGTACTTCTTTTAAAATTCGAACACAGGTACTACAGGTTTTTAAGTAATAAACTTTATTCATAGATACTTTTGCTAAAAATAAAATTCTATTTCATAGAATTTTATACGGAACAAAGAACGTGTTTTTAAGCTAAAAATATTACTTTTATATAAAATAAAAAAACGATGAATTGGGCTTTTGATATTGCAATAAAAAACAGAAAAATACTGCACTCTTTTTTAGATAATTACACTTTAGAGCAGCTAAACAAAGTACCTAAAGGGTTTAATAACAATATAATTTGGAATGTTGCACATACTATTGTTACACAACAATTATTAGTTTATAAACTCTCTGGCTTGCCTTCGGTTTTAACCGACGAGATGATTGCTACTTTTAGAAAAGGTACAAAAACCGAACGCGATTTAAGTCAAGTAGAAGTAGACGAAATTAAAGGGTTGCTTTTTTCTACTATTGATAAAACAAAGGAGGATTATGCCAATAAAGTGTTTCAAAAGTATAACGAATATACGGTTACTACTAAAAGCACATTAACCAATGTAGAAGAAGCTATTTCGTTTAACAATTTTCATGAAGGAATTCACTTAGGCTATATACTTGCTTTAAAAAAATCGTTATAATTAAAAATTAAGATATGCATTTGCAACTTCGTAAGGAATTACAAATTCTAGCATTTCGTTTTCGAAACCAGTTGCATTAAAATTGGTAAATAAAAGAATTACTCCTTCTTCATTAAATCCTAAATTTTCTGGGAGTTTAAAAGTATTGGTGCTTAAAAAACTATTGGCATTTATAAACGTAGAACCTACTTCTTTGGTGTAATATTTTTTTGCCAATGCTGTAAATTCCGAAAGATTTTTAACTACATTTTTTGTAGTAAGTAAATCTCCCGTTTGCGGATTAAAATTGTAAAACTTTAAAAGCATTTTACTATTTGCTGCTCCTGTATTTATACTAGAATTTATTGCTATACTTATAATCTCTGGGCTATTGTAAACTACTTCGCCATCTATTAAGGCTTCCCAAGTTGGTAGTTCTTCTCGAAGTTCTTCAGAAATAAATGCATTAAAATTTGCATAGGCTTTATTAAAAGCAACAATGCTTTCCGCTATAGTTTCTTTATTATTCTCTGCAGTATCTATATGTAATGCAGTATTTACAAAACCAACCAAAGAGTTATTAATTGCTTTTGCTGTATTAGAATTACCAACCGCTTTCGGAATATTAATTTCTATTACAGATGCGGTTTCATTTAAAATATTAATTTCAGAAAAAACCATAGTATCCGATTTTTTTTTACAGGAAAATACTAGGAAAACACATATAACTAAAGAAAAATATTTCAACACAAAAACTAACTAAAAGTTAAACAAAGATTAAAGATATTATTTCCGTTTGAAACCAACGAATTAAAAGTTATTTTTGTTGGAATTAAAAGCTTATACAAAATGAAATTTAATACCAAAACAATACATGGAGGCCAAAAACACGATCCTGCTTACGGTTCGGTAATGCCACCTATATACCAAACTTCTACCTATGCACAAAGTACTCCTGGTGGACATAAAGGTTACGAATACTCAAGAACGCATAACCCAACCAGAAATGCTTTAGAAAACGCTTTTGCTAGTATAGAAAATGGAAATCACGGACTTGCTTTTGGCTCTGGTCTTGCAGCAATAGATGCTGTTGTAAAACTTTTAAAACCTGGAGACGAAGTTATTTCTACAAACGATTTATATGGTGGAACCTACAGGTTATTTACCAAAATATTTGAAACGTTTGGTATAAAGTTTCACTTTATTGGTATGCAAAACGCTTCTAATATTGAGAGCTATATAAATAACAATACAAAATTAATTTGGGTAGAAACACCAACCAACCCAATGCTAAATATTATAGATATTAAAGCTACTGCCAACATTGCAAAAAAGCACAATGTTCTTTTAGCTGTCGATAATACTTTTGCAACACCATATTTACAACAACCTCTAGATTTAGGTGCAGATATTGTAATGCACTCTGCAACTAAATATCTTGGCGGCCACAGTGATGTAGTTATGGGCGCATTAGCAGTGAAAGATAAAGATTTAGCCGATAAACTTTATTTTATACAAAATGCAAGTGGAGCAGTTTGCGGGCCGCAAGATAGCTTCTTGGTTTTACGAGGGATAAAAACATTACACGTACGCATGCAACGCCATTGTGAAAACGGAAAAGCAGTTGCTAATTATTTAGCTAATCATCCAAAAGTTGAAAACGTATATTGGCCTGGTTTTGAAACCCACCCAAACCACGAAATAGCAAAAGCACAAATGAAAGATTTTGGTGGCATGCTATCTTTTACTACAAAGGGGAATAACTATAATGAAGCAATTAAAGTAGTAGAAAAATTAAAAATATTCACTTTAGCAGAATCTCTTGGAGGCGTAGAGTCGCTTTCTGGGCACCCAGCTAGTATGACGCATGCTAGTATACCTAAAGAAGAACGTGAAAAAACCGGTGTTGTCGATTCGCTTATTCGATTAAGTGTTGGTATTGAAGATGAAGCAGATTTAATTGCAGATCTACAACAAGCTTTAGGGTAATACTATTTACAAAACCTATTTAATAAAAAAAGGCAGCTTCAAATGAAGCTGCCTTTTTTAGTATTTACACAAAAATTTATTTTGTTTTTTTCTTTAAATGCGCTGCAAATGTTTTTGCAAGTTTCGCATAAGCTTCCGAGATTCTATAACCAGAATCGTAATCGTTACCAAAAGCGCCATTACCTTCTGCTTTTGTATATTTAACTTTAAAGATTACATTATTTGGTTCGCCGTTTTTATAAACAGAAATTACTGCGTCTATTTTAGAGTTTTTTCTTACTACACCTACATTGTAACCAGCATACATAAAAGTAGTGTGTACTTTAATGGTATATTCTGCAGATTCTAAATTTTTCCCTACTTGAACTTCATCGTTTTTCCAACGTTTATTAAATGATTCTATAAATTTAGGCTCGTAACGATTTTCTCTGTCTGCAAACCAAGACTTTTTAAATTTTTCTCCAGTTCCTGGATTTTTATCGTCTCGTTTTTTCATTTTATCTTTTAAAAATTCTTCTTCGTTTTTATACTTCGGAATTTCTAAATCTGAATAATCAAACACTAAGTTGTACGTAGCATTTCCTTTTAAGCTTTTCCAATCTCCTTCTAATACTTTGGCTTTTTGACCAACCATTATGGTAGTAAAAAATAATAGAAATGTAATGGATACTAATTTTTTCATAATATATATATTTAATTGTTTTTACTGCTATAAGCTAATATAGTGCCAAAGTTTTATTTAAACAAACTAATTTTCAGCTAATTGGCTTAGCATTTCTTTAGTGATTGCGTCTAAATTATAATTGTATTTCCAGTTCCAATCTTGTTGTGCTGTAGTATCGTCTATACTCTTTGGCCAAGTATCTGCAATAGCTTGCCTAAAATCTGGTTTATAATTTATTGTAAATTCTGGAATGTGCTTTTGTATAGATTCTGCTATTTGTTTTGGTGTAAAACTAATTGCAGAAAGGTTATAAGCCGATCTAATTTTAATTGCATTTGTTGGCGCCTGCATTATAGCAACAGTAGCGTTTATAGCATCTTCCATATACATCATTGGCAATTCGGTTTCGGCATTTAAAAAACAATTGTAGGTTTTGTTTTTAAGTGCTTCGTGGTAAATCTCTACAGCATAATCGGTAGTTCCTCCTCCTGGCAACGTTTTCCAACTTATTATCCCTGGATAACGTAAACTTCGTACATCTACATTGTATTTATTGTGGTAATATTCACACCAACGTTCGCCAACTTGCTTAGTAATACCATAAACTGTAGTAGGCTCCATAATGGTATGTTGTGGGGTTTGCTCTTTTGGTGTTGTTGGGCCAAAAACAGCTATACTGGAAGGCCAAAATATTTTGTCAATTATTTTTTCTTTAGCAATATTTAATACGTGAAATAAAGAGTTCATGTTTAAATCCCACGCTTCCATTGGGTATTTTTCTCCTGTTGCGCTTAGTAAAGCAGCCATTAAATATACCGTTTTTACATTGTTATTTTTACAGCAATCTTTAATAGCATTATAGTTTTTGGCATCTATTATTTCAAAAGGTCCCGAGTTTACTAGGTCTAATTTTCTGGTATTAATATCACTAGCAATTACATTTTCTACGCCATAAATTTCTCTAAGTTTATAGGTAAGTTCCGATCCTATTTGGCCACAAGCACCAATTATTAATATTTTTGAAGTCATTAATTATTTGTATTAAGAAATTCAAAAGTAACAAGAATTTAATGAGTAATATGTAAAATTTACTTAAAAAAACAGGAAGTAAATTATTTCTTAAATAGTATAATTAAAAAACTGGAATACAATATATTTGTAGATATTACAGCATAAAAACAATGAGAATATTACTATATATTACAGTTCTTTTTTTCTTTTTTTCTTGTAAAGAACCTAGCAATTCTTCAGAAATAAGCATTAAACAAGAGCAAACCAATTTACCAATTACAAAAGAAGATATTTCTAAATTAAGCTATTCGCAATTTATTTTAGATACAAAAGCCACAAAAACTATAGATTCGTGGCAAAAATACCAAGAACTAGAAGGTGTTGTTACTAAAATAAATAATGCCAATTTCTCTTTTTTTATTAATAACAACGAAATTGTTTTAGCATTAGTAAACGAGTTAAACGAAACCCTTCCACAAGGTATAAACACACCACTAATAAGGGCTAGATTGTTAACTTTAAAAACAAAAATGCTTAAATTAGAATCGGAAACAAACTTAACAAAACCAGCAAAAAAAGAGCTCCTTGCTGTTACCAAAGAGTTTTTAGTTTCGTTTTCAAATCTTAATTTTCAAATTAATAAAAAGTTCGAAAAAGATTCTCAAAAAATTGAAAAACCATATTAATCATGAAAAATATAACTTTATTTTTTCTATTAGCAACTTGCCTTTCTTGTACTAAAAAGGAAGAAATAAAGCAGAATATTTCACCTTTAGAAGCTAAAAAAGAAATTAGTAAAAACCTAGATGCTTGGCATCAAGCTGCTGCAAATGCTAATTTTGATGCATATTTTAATTTAATGACTAAAGAAGGTGTTTTTCTTGGTACAGATGCTACCGAAAACTGGCAAAACAAAGCTTTTAAAGCATTTTCTAAACCTTATTTCGACAAAGGGAAAGCATGGAGTTTTACAGCAATAGAAAGAAATATTTACCTTTCTAACGATAATAAAATTGCTTGGTTCGACGAGTTGCTAGACACCCAAATGGAAATTTGTAGAGGTTCTGGTGTGTTAATAATGGAAAACAATACATGGAAAATAGCGCACTATGTACTATCGATTACCATACCTAACCAAAACGTTACACAAGTGGTAAACCTTAAAAAAACTACCGATAGTTTAATAATTAATAAACTAAAAAATAAGAACGAGTAGCTACTAGCATTCTTTTATTAATTTTTTGTTAAGAAGTAGCGCTAATACCGCAATACTGCTAATAAAGTAGTACATTGATGACGTAAATTTTAAACACTATATAATGAAAACCAACTTAAAAAAAACCGCTCTGCTTGGTGCAGCTGCTCTTTTTAGTCTTGTTGCTTGTAAAGAAGATGCCAAAAAAGATGTTGCTCAAGTTGAAAAAATTCCAGGAATTGTACTGGAAAACATGGATACAAACGTAAATCCAAAAGACGATTTTTACAATTACGTAAACGGAAACTGGGTAAAAACAACCGCAATTCCAGACGATGAAACCCGTTGGGGCGGATTTGGTGTTTTACGTAAATCTACAAGAAAAGATGTATTAGATATTATTAATACCTCAAAAGAATTAGGTGCTTACGCTGAAGGAAGCGATCAAAAAAAGGCCTTATTAATTTACGAAACAGAATTAGATACTGTCGCTAGAAACGAAGCTGGCATAAAGCCATTATTACCAATACTAGATGTTGTTAAAAGCATAAAAAACTTAGAAGACATGCAAACCGCTTATGCTAAAACCATAGGTGTTTCTGCGCCATTTGCAGGCTTAGCATCTTCAAGTAACCTTAACGATAGTAGTATGAATATGGCTTGGGTATATGCCGCAGGACTAGGGCTACAACGCGATTACTATTTAGATCAAGACGAAAAATCTAAAGAGATAAGACAGCAATATGTAGATCATATAACACGTATGCTTCAATTTATAGATTATAACGAAGCTGATGCCAAAACAGCCGCTACAAAAATATTAGCACTAGAAACACAGTTGGCAGAACCACGTTTAGACAAAGTTGCTATGCGTGATGCACGTAACTACAATAACCCAATGACAATTGCCGATTTACAAAAACTAACACCAGCAATTAATTGGGAAAAATTTGTAGCCGATTTAGGAATTACAAAAGACCTAGGAACTATAAACGTAATGCAACCTAAATACATGACTGCATTACAAAACTTTTTAACTAGCACATCTATAGACGATATAAAAACATTAATGACTTGGAGCACACTTAATGGTGCAACAGGATATTTATCTACAGATATAGAAAAAGCGAATTGGGATTTTTACTCTAAAACATTACGAGGAGCAAAATCTATGAAAGCCGCAGACGAGCGTGCTCTAGGAACCGTAACTGGTTCGGTAGGAGAAGCAATAGGAAAATTATATGTAGAATCTAAATTTCCGCCAGAAGCAAAAGCAAAAGCAGAAAAAATGATTGCTAATGTAATTACAGCTTTCCAACATAGAATTAAAAAACTAGAATGGATGAGTGAAGACACCAAAGTGAAAGCTATTGAAAAACTAGATAAATTTACCGTTAAAATTGCATATCCAGACGAGTGGGAAGACTATTCAAAACTAATGGTAAAAGAAGGAAACTCCTATGCCGAAAACATGCTTGCAGTAGGAAAATGGTCTACCGAAAATAATTTATCTGAAATTAACGAGCCTGTAGATAAAAAAGAATGGGGAATGCCACCACAAATGGTAAATGCTTATTTTAACCCTTCTAATAACGAAATTGTTTTTCCAGCAGCAATATTACAACCTCCTTTTTACAATTATACAGCAGACGAAGCTGTAAATTATGGTGGAATTGGAGCAGTAATAGGACACGAAATATCGCATGCTTTTGATGATTCTGGTGCACGTTTTGACGGTGACGGAAACTTAAAAAACTGGTGGACAGAAACAGACCTTGAAGAATTTACAAAACGTGGCGATGCACTTGCAGAGCAATATAGCGCTATAGAAGTAATGGATAGTGTGTATATTAATGGTAAATTTACTTTAGGAGAAAACATTGGTGATTTAGGTGGTGTGCTTGGTGCTTACGATGGTTTGCAATTACACTTTAAAGAAAACGGAAGACCAGAAGACATCGATGGCTTTACAGCAGAACAACGTTTCTTTATGTCTTGGGCTACCGTTTGGAGAACTTTAACAAGACCAGATGCTTTACGTACTCAAGTAAAAACAGATCCGCATTCGCCAGGAATTCAAAGAGCAATACAACCTCTAAAAAATATTGATGCATTCTATGAAGCATTCGATATTAAAGAAGGAGACAAAATGTACCTTGCTCCAGAAAAACGAGTACGCATTTGGTAAGCCTTTAATTAAGCTATACCCTTAATATTAAAAACGCCATTAAATTATATAATTTAATGGCGTTTTTTATTGCTTCTGTTTTATTTAACCTGTATTATCTCTTTTATATTAGTAGTATACTTTGGCGATAATCGCTCTTGCCGCATTTTCCAGGTACGTTTTAAATCTTGATTACCTAGTTTTATTTTATAATCACCATACTTTGCATTTACATTATCTATAGCAGCCATTAAATACTTATGTTTAGGGTTTTCGTGTGTAAATAAATGCAATTGATAATTATCTACAGGAACCAGCCCTAAAACAATTACACCAGCGCGTTTATAACGAATTCCTTTTTTAAAAATAGCACTTACCGCTTGTACTGCTTGGGTACTAATTACTAGTGTTGAATTTGTTGCAAAGGGTAAACTTACTGTTTTACTTGCATGATACTGCTCTTGGTTTTTTTTATGCCTATCGCTACTAAGCTGCACAATAATAACATGGCATGAAGAACCTTGTTTTCGAAGTTTTTGCGCACAACTTGTTGCAAAGGTAGAAACTCGTTCTTTAATATTGTTTAAATCGGTTAATGTGTATTCAAAACTTCTTGTTGTTGCAATAGCTTTTTTTGTTTTTGGGGCTTCTAATCCCAAAGTAACCTTACCTTCTAAATCGCGTTTTAATCTAGCTTCGGTTATCGAAAAGTTTTTTTTTACCCACCCATCTGGAAGTTGTGTAAAATCGAAAGCTGTTTTGCATCCTTTTGCTTTTAAGCGTTTACTAAGGGCGCTACCAATTCCCCATACCTTTTCTAAAGGCATCCATTTAAGTGCTTTTATTCGTTTTTCTTCGGTATCTATAACGTAAACACCTTGGGTTTCTTTTGGGAATTTTCTAGCTATTTTGTTTGCTACTTTACATAAGGCTTTGGTTGGTGCTACGCCTACACATGTTGGAATTCCTGTCCATTTTAAAATGCGTGTTCGTATTTGTTGTCCATAATTTTTAAAGTTATAATTATTAAATCCTTTAAATTCTAAAAAAGACTCATCGATACTATACACTTCTACGTCTGGCGAAAATTGTTTTAGAATTCCCATAACACGAGCACTCATATCACCATATAAGGAATAGTTAGAAGAAAGCACTTCTACCTTATTGGCTTTGCAAAAGGCTTCCCACTTAAAAATAGGAGCGCCCATTGGCAAACCAATAGCTTTTGCTTCGTCGCTACGTGAAATAACACAGCCATCGTTATTCGATAGAATAGCAACTGGCTTCTGGTTTAAGTTAGGGTTAAAAACACGCTCGCAGGAAGCATAGAAATTATTACAATCTACTAGTGCAAACATGGTATAAATATACAAAGACCTACTAGGCAAAAAACCTAGTAGGTCGAAATTTTATTAAAAAAAAGACTATTTGCTTTTTATAGCTTTTTTTGTAATTACATAATTGTTTGATAACGTTACTTTAGCAATATAAGCAGCTTGACTTAAATTTGAAAGATTATAGATTTCGCTATTACTATTCCCGCTAAAATTATAAATTAACCTACCTAAGGTATCGTAAATTTTTACGTTTTTTATTTGTAAAATGCTATTAGACAAAGTGAATTTTACATTTTCGTTTTGCATTTCAATAATTGTTAGGTTGTTATTCCCTAATTCGTTTTCACTTATAGATAAATCATTATCCACATAAATTATTTCAAAACGATTATCTATTGTTCCTGCTGCCGATGTAAAACTGTATGGATTATTAGAGAGGTTATGTGTAAAATTTAGCAAGTAATCTTTTAAATAAATTGTTTGGTTTTGGGTTTCAAACAAACCATCTACTACTGGAATAGCTATATAATGGTTTCCTTGGCTTGTAACTCGAATACCTAAAGGCACAATATCGCTTTCGTTAAACTCCCCTCGACCTTGAACAATAAAAGGCTGGTTATTTAGTATAGAATAAAAGTTCTGGCTAGTAGTGTTTTGGTTTTCTGCATCATATAAATGATCTTTCTCTAAAGTTGAATCCGCAGTATAACCAACTAATATTCTATTCGATTTACCAGTTGTTTCGTTTATTAAATCTAGCCATATACGACTTTTTTCAGCAGTATTATTATTGGTTGTCGTTTTAAAAAATTCGCTGTTGGTATAGGTGGTTGTTTTTTGTCGATATGCGTTTTTAAACTGCACTTTTTGGGTATTATCTGCTGGGCCATCTACCATATTTACAAAAAAGGCTTGTCCTGCTGCTATATAACCCGTAAAAGTTTCTGGCCCCATAGAAGGCCCCATATAATTATAGGTTATATAATCTTGTACGTCGTAATTATTTACAAAATCTTGGTAAAACGTATTATTAAATGTGCTATTTGGTGCATCGCCATGTGTCCATAATTTTATCCATCCTTTAATAATACTTGTGTGGTCGAATAACAGGGCATCTGCCGAAATTGCCGAAGGGTAAGGATTTCCTATTAAATTCCAATTATCGTCATCGTTGTCTGCTGGGAGGTCGTTTCCACGAGCTACACCTATTTCTACAATACCGTTTTGCGGCACACCTAAAAATGTAGTGGTATAATCTACTGGAGCTGTACTAGTACCATTTGGTGCTCTTAATATATAGCCCAAACCTTTAGTCATTATGTTGCCAGAAGCATTTAGCCAATTACCTTCTGTTCCGTTAGCATTGCTTGCTGTTGGCCCCCATTTGTAGATACGATTTGTTGTCCAAATATTGTTTACCGTAAAGTCTTCTACTGGCGACGACCAATACACATAATCTAGGTTTTTTATACTTGCTGTACGTTTCATGTTAATGCTACCTACGTTTATGCTCGCATCGTTAATTTGAATGAGACTACCTGAGTTTTCAATATCAAATACAGCACTAAATAATCGGTTTACACTTTCATCAACTGTAAGTATTTCATCAGTATTTACTTTCAAAGTACTTGCGTTTAAGGTTAAATTTTCGCCAATAAGAATATCTGTAGGATGCCCAAGTATTTTTGTGCCAGATCCAGAAATAATTACATTTTTATATTCTGGAGAAAAAGCAGTAATGGTTTGTGAATCGCTATTATTTCGAGCATACTCAATAGTTGAACCATTTTCTAGTATAATATTAGGCGTATTGGTTTGATCTATTGCTGTGCCGGAATCACCTGAAAACCCACTAATATTATTATGTAGAAAAACACCCGTATTTGTAACTTCAAAATTTCCATTGGCCTGAAATTTAATACCTACATTATCCGATTCTGTTCCTACATGAGATCCAGAAACAATAACGTTTGCATAATTAGGAATAGGGTTTGCTAATCTAATTTTCTCTAAACTCGTGTTTCTGTTAAATTCTATTACGGTGTCTATTCCTAATGAATATGTACCACCTGCATCGGGCTCAACGTCAGATCCTGCAGTAATATATCGGGAATTATCTTTCATATTTAAATTTGTTGTAGTGCCTCCAAAATTCTTGTTTTCAACATCAACAATTGCATTGTTTTCAGTAGTAATAGTGCCGTCTATATTTGCAATAGCATTAGATAATGTGACATTGGTTTGGTTGGAAAATGTTAAATTTCTATAATCGCGTAAACCTCTTAACCGTTGACTTCCATTTGCATTAAGCTCGATGGTAGAATCGCCATAAAGTTGATAATAAATTGTCGTGTTATTTAGTCTTGGTATTAAATCTGAAGAATTTGCCGATGGTTTTGGTATTTGATACAGTGTCCCGTCTGCCATAATTAACCGTCCAGTACTTCCTGTAATATATTCGGTTTCTGTTTCAATAAATTGTCCAACACGAATATCTAATGCCCCTCCTAAGGGATTTGCAATGGTATTGTTAGTAATACCGGTGTGGTTAGACAAGAATAATCGTGTATCATTATCTATTAAATCGCAAATAATGACCCTTCCCGAAGATAATGTTGTGAGCCCGTTTCCTGTAATTTGATCCTGTTTCCCAACATACCAAAATGTAGCATTTTGACTAAATGTACGTAGGTAAGCAGAAGTTTTTACATTACTCGTACTGTTGGTTTTACTAATACCATCGATAGATGTAATTATTAATGTACTTGCATCAAAGGATTTGAATTCGGTTGTGTTTTGAGTCCCTGAGGTTACAACATTAAGTGGTGTGTTTCCATCAAAACCAAAGTCATATGTTCCGCCTCCTTTAATATTTAAAGAACTGTATGTTCCCAATTCAAAATCTCTATTAATTTGCTTTACAGAAGCGCCACTTTCTACATTAAACGTGATAGCTTGGTTTTCGGAAGCACTTGTTGAAGCCACATCAATAGTTTGAATGCTTGTGCCTACAAAATTAAAATTGTTATTTACCACATTTGAGCTGCTATTATTAGAACAACTTAACCTACCACTATTAGAGGCGTATAAGTTACCATGCAAATTAATGGTCTGACTATTATTTGCCGAACTGGTTGCTTGCATATCGAAAAATGCTCCAGAAAGGACTTCAAGATTTCCTTCAATATTTAAAGTTGTATTTGGATTTGTTCCTGCCCCTAATCGCGTTGTTGCTTGATCCAAAGACATATTTCCTTTAATTGTAAAAACGAGTGTTCCCGATATTTTAAATTGAATAATATTAGAACATGCTACAAACGTAAAAGTATCTTCTACAATAAAATCGCCTCCAATACCAGAATTTACACTTCCTGTTGTTGCAATATTAAATTTATTAACTCCCGAAGGACAATTGGAAGGCGGTCCAAAATCGTTTGTTCTAAAAATTAAATCGCCATGTGCCATATTTATTAAAACACCAGAATTTAAAAATGTAATATCATCAGAGCTACTCAAATTAGCTTGAAAATCAATTAAAATATTTCCAAAAATTGCGGTATATCCATTAAACGTATTGGTTGTAATACTTGTGTTATTATCAATAATATCATCGTCGGCATCCCAATCGTTAAAAATTAAATTAGAATCGGGATGAAACTTTTCAGTACCATTCCAAAGCGACGAATTAGGGTTTCCGTATTTAAAATTAAGCGTTAGGTTTCCGCCGTCAAAAACTTCTAAAATCCCGCTAGAGTTAATAGTTAAACTAGCATTAATACTTACATTACCGCCATCTTGAATCGATAAATTTCCCGCTGTTCCTTGATGGTTTATGTTTAATGTTCCGCCATTATTAATAATTAAATGCACAGAATTCCCCCAAGACCCTCCAGTATTAATATTGTGTCCGTCTCTAATATATACCAGATTAGTTGTCGAGTAACTGGGTGAGTTTGAAGCTGCCCAAGTAGAGCCATTAAAACGTTCCCATATCGCTGGTGAAGCTTGATTACTTAACCAGGTACCAGAAGCTGTAGTTCTATAACTACCATTGGCGGTATCGTTAATATTAAACAAATTACTAGTAACACTCCATCCAGAATAGCTTGCCGTTAAGCGAAACCCTGTTCCAGATGCCGAATGATTTACAGCCGTAAATGTCGCTTGCGCATTTGTAATTACCGCAGATGGCTGGGCATTTGGCGTACCTGTAGAAGTCATGCTAATATTTCCAGAATTTATATCTAAATCGGCATTGCCATAAATATCTGTAACTGCAACCACTGGAGCTGGTAGCATATTATCGCTTATTGAGGTGTTGCTAGGTTGTGTGGTAAATTGCAAACGATCGCCTAAAACGTTTAGTGTATTTCTATTATTATTATTTGAATCTGATTCGGCACCTCCTGCATCTGTATTGGCAAAAGCAGACCCACTAGCATCTGCAGTAGCTTCACTAATTTTAAAGATTAGTTTGGTGTTATCAATAACTTGATTTTCATCAAACGAAGCACGAATATGAAGTATTTTTTGACCATCATCACTTGCCGTTACCGAAGCGCCACTCATACCCGAAAACACCAATTCGTTACCAACTTTACTTGCCGTTGCAATTACGGCGCCACCTGTTCCTGTTAAAACGGCCGTCTTAATCATGGCTAATTGGTTGGTATTGCTTAAATCCTGAACTGTTAATTTTAAATCGGTTAGGGTAGTACTATAACTATCGGCATCCGATGCACTTATTCCTCCATCTAAAATTTTAATTTTAAACGGAATAAATTTACCTGTTGAAGTCGACGTGCCATCTATATAATTAATATACTGTGGGGTAATATTAAATTCAGGAGCCGTTGTGCTATAGTTGGTATTATCTACTATAGTTGAAAGGTTGCTGTTTGTACCGTTTCCGCTTATGCTAAACGTATATGGATTTTCGTCGGTATCATCATTATCAATTGTAATTATAGCAGTACGTGTACCTAGGGTAGTTGGATCAAAAGTTACGGTAA
Organism: Oceanihabitans sp.; assembly: GCA_049614585.1. GTDB lineage: Bacteria > Bacteroidota > Bacteroidia > Flavobacteriales > Flavobacteriaceae > Oceanihabitans. Next base: position 43,105 of record JBMZDY010000001.1, on the reverse strand, counting down.
AAGACGCATCACCACCTCCTGCTATAGACGTGTTTGTTGTACCACTAACCGTAAATTCGGCATTATCACTAGTAATACTATTAATAGTTAATGGAGTACCTCCAGTGTTTTTTATAAAAAATGTATGCGCTTCAGAGCCACTTACAATGGGTACATTACCAAAACGTGTATCGTCTATTGTACTTGGTGTTGCATCGCCGTCTGTAATTTCAATATTATTACCTTCTACTTGAATTTCAGGTCCTGGAACTCCACAAAAAACTTCAATATTATCAATATAAGCGGTTCTGTTATCTGCCGATCGAAATAGGCGTAATCTTACATTGGTTTGAGCTGTAACCGCACTTAAATCTGCCGAATAATTTATAAAGGTTGTTCCTAACGAGGTATGCGTAGCTGCTACAACCCAAGTGCTTCCATCCCAATACTGTACTTGCATTTGATTGGTTCCTGTTTGCGAACTACTTAAGGCATAATCATAATTTAACGATACTGGATTATCTACCATCGGAAACTCTAACCAGTCGCCAACATCGTTCATTTGTATACGTCTACCAGCACCAGCATAAATACCATTTGCTATCCAAGTACCATTATTGGCTATTTGCGTCCAATTTCCGTAGCTATGATCTGACCAGCCATTACTATCTTGAAAATTTTCGCTTAAACAAGGCCCATTTAAAGTGGTTTCATTATCGGTAATAGATACACTATAAAGTGGCCCACCAGAACAGTTTGCATTATTATAGGCAAACACAAAATAATAATAGGTAGTATTTGCGCTTAATCCACTATTGGTAAATGAGCTTGCAGAACCATTAAAAACCACTGTTCCTCCTCCTAAACTGTTTCCAACGGTATACGAATTTGTGTCTGTAGGGTTAACACTTAAAGTAGAAGAAGTACTTTGTACAACTAAATAATTATCTGCGCCAGATGCTGTAAAAGCGACATCTATAGTACTACTAGTAGCATTAGATAATACTAAATTAGTAGCTGGACTTGGAGTTGTACAAAGTGGCGTAACTTCTCCACTTACAGCTACATTTTGTGTCGTTGCTCCTCCTCCTGTATTTGTAACATTTAACGGGCCATAGGTGCCTACTACCAATCCACTATTTAAACGAACAAATACATTAGATGCAGAAAGCGTTCCTCCAGCATATGCAAAGGTCAATGAATTTGTATAAGTCCCTCCCGCTGTTTTTGAAATGGAAAAATTTCCAGGAGCTGTTACCGTAATATTTCCAGTAGCTGGTGTTAAGTTGGCTGCAGAAACAGAATACGACTGCTCTACCGACGGGCCAGATCCTTCTATATAATCTAGTCCTGTTAAAGACGATGTGCTTGTTGTTATCGTTGGGCCTGATGTAGGCATTGTATAAGTTACAGTAAAATCATCTACATAAATTCTATTACTACTATTACTATCCCTTTGATAAAATTCAACTTCCGTACTTGCATTTAAACTACTCATTGTATAAGTAGAACCTCCGCTCAAGTTTGCTACGAAACTACCATCAACGGTATATCCAGCTGGTCCAGTTCTTGTCGAAGCATTTACAACAACACTAGTAATAATTGCACCATTAGAAGGTACTATTTTAATAGAGCCTCCTTTAGTTGCATTTTGATATAATCTTAATTGCCCACTATTAATCACTGGGGTGGCAGTTCCGCTATTTTTATGAGAAGTAAAACTAATATTTGCATCTAAACTACCACTTGTTGATGCTCCAGTTGCAGAGAAATCATAGGAAACTGTTGTCTGCCCAAACCCAGTAAGAACAAAACATATACAGCCAAATAACGAGAAAAAATATTTATTAAACATGCACTATAAAAATTTATTTTTATCTAAAAAAGATAGTTTACAAATATACAACTTACTTATTACTAATTAATTCGTGTAAAGTTACCTTTTGGTTAACAAGTTTTTTATATAATTTTACAGGAAATTGTATGAACCCACAAAAAACATATTCTGTCGATGAAGCGCAAAAAAAGTTAGAATTTTATTGCAGCTACCAAGAACGTTGCCATCAAGATGTGGTTAATAAGTTGCGTAATATGCGCATGATACCTACTGCAATAGATTTAATTGTTGTGCATTTAATTAGTAATAATTTTTTAAATGAAGAACGATTTGCTAAAGCTTTTGTTAGCGGAAAATTTAGAATAAAAAAATGGGGGAAAAGAAGGTTGCATTTAGAGCTTCAGAAAAAAAATATTCATAAAACGCTTATTGAAACTGCATTGAAAGACATTGACGAAGATGAATATTTAGAAACCTTAAATGTTATAGCCGAAAAAAAAGTTGCTAGTTTAAAAGAAAGTAACCTTTATAAAAAAAGAAAAAAACTAGTAGATTACTTATTATATAGAGGTTGGGAAAGTAATTTAGTTTACGAAAAAGCACATTCGCTTATAAATTAAAAACCACTCCTGCATTTACCGAAAACTGGTTGTGAATTTTATCGGAATAACTTAAATCGCTAGTTTTATATTTCGCTATTGGTATGTTGCATTCGGTAAACAACCCAAATCCGCTTGTAAAAAAATAACGTGCACCAATGTGCGTTCCAAAGTTTTTCAATCCTAAATTTAACCCAGGATATACATCGAAATTTTCGTCAATATTAATTACATTTCCAATATTAGCATTAAATCTTGCCTTTACATCAAACCTATCTACAAAAGCTTTTTCTATATACACATTATTAATTCCTAATGCATACGTTGAAGCTATACCAATAGAAATGTTTTCGCCTAATCCTATATCGTAACTAGCAAATACACTAGTTGCGTTATTTTGAAAATTTGCTCCTACTTGTACTTTCTTGTCTCCTTTTCCATTAAAAGCTTGTGCTTGTATTATATTTATACTTAGCAATGTAATAATTGCAAAAATTATATTTTTCATAGTTACTTGATTTGCATTGTTTTATAAAACAAAATTAGCTAAAATTTTTATGGGTTCTACGTATGGCTTGTTTGTTTTTCCAGTTAATCCAGCTTTGCCCTTTTAAACGCCTCATGGTATTATCGAAATGGCGCATAACACCTATATTATAAATAGCTCTTGCTAAGTTTTTTGGTTTTCTTGCTAGTGCACGTAAGCTCATGGAAAAGCCTGGTGTTAGATACTTCATGTAATGCCAATAACCTTCTGGAATATATAATACTTCGCCATGTTTTAAAGTAGTGGAATACCCTTTTGCATATTGTAATGCTGGCCATTTTTTAAAATCTGGATTTATAAAATCTATATCTTCTCTTACAATTAGAGAGTGTGGTATTTTATATAAATATTTGTTTTGTTTTTGGTCGAAAAGAATACACTGTTTTTTGCCTTCGAAATGAAAATGAAAAATATTTGCTAAATCAATATCGTAATGCATAAAGGTATGTGCATTTTTTCCGCCAAAGAAAAGCATTGGTAAACTTTTAAGTAACCTAATACCAAAATCTGGAAAGAAAAAATCGTTTTGAAGCTGCGGCACTTCCTTTACAATATTCCATAAAAAAATACGAAAGTTAGTGGGTTTCGATTTTAATAAATCGATATACGCACTCATTTTCATGGTAGCATGTGGCTGATTAAAACCGTCTTTAAAATCTACTGGTCTATCGTCGTAAAGTGGTACTGTTTTATCTCCTGCAATACTTTTTATATACTCTAAATTCCATTTGGTATATGCTGGCCAATCGGTAATACATTGCTCGATAACCACAGGTTTTTGTGGTTTAAAGTAATTTTCTATAAAATCTTTTTTATTTAAAGATTTTACACGAGGTATATCTTGAAGGTTTAGTGCCAATATTAACTTTATTTTTAAGTACCAAATTAATAAAACGTAGTTACAGTAAAAATAGTTTAAACACGTAAGTTTTACTTTTAAATAAATGCTAAAGTGCTAACTTATTTAAGCACTTTCGCTTTTTGTTTCGCTTCTTCGTTACGATCTATTTTATGTTCTGGTCTTGTCCATTTTGGTTTTTCACCTAAAGCTTCAAATTTAGAATCTGCTGCCTCAATGGTTTCTGGTTGCATTTTTTTAATGAATGGTTTTTGTGGGTTTAAACCTAGCATTTTAAACATTTCCATATCCTCATTTACATCTGGATTTGGAGTTGTTAAAAGTTTATCTCCTGCAAAAATAGAGTTTGCTCCTGCAAAGAAACACATGGCTTGTCCTTCGCGACTCATATCTCTACGACCAGCACTTAATCGCACTTGTGTTTCTGGCATAATTATTCTAGTTGTTGCTACCATTCTAATCATTTCCCAAATAGAAACTGGTTCTTGCTCTTCTAGTGGTGTTCCTTCTACAGCTACTAATGCATTAATTGGTACCGATTCTGGTTGCGGGTTTAATGTAGAAAGTGCTACAAGCATTCCTGCTCTGTCTTCTATTTTTTCGCCCATTCCTATAATACCACCACTGCAAACGGTTACGTTTGTTTTGCGTACATTATCTATGGTTTGTAATCTGTCTTCGTAACCTCTAGTAGATATTACTTCTTTATAGTATTCTTCAGAGGAGTCTAAATTATGGTTGTAAGCATATAAACCTGCTTCTGCTAAACGTTGTGCTTGGTTTTCGGTAATCATGCCAAGTGTACAACAAACTTCCATATCGAGCTTGTTTATAGTACGTACCATTTCTAGTACATCATCAAATTCTTCTCCGTCTTTTACATTTCGCCATGCAGCGCCCATACAAACGCGTGAGCTTCCAGAGGCTTTTGCACGTAATGCTTGTGCTTTTACTTGTTGCACACTCATTAAGTCGTTACCTTCTACATTGGTATGATATCTTGCTGCTTGTGGGCAATAACCACAATCTTCTGGACAACCACCTGTTTTTATAGATAGTAAAGTACTAACCTGTACGGTGTTTGGGTCGTGGTGTAAACGATGTACTGTTGCTGCTTGGTAAAGCAACTCCATTAATGGTTTGTTGTATATATCAAGAATTTCTTCTTTTGTCCAATTGTGTTTTATCTCGCTCATAAAAATCGTTTCAAAATTTATTCAAAAATAACTTATTTAATGTTGAAAAAAGCATCAAAAAGCCTATAAAATTTTTCTGGCTCTTCTAAATATGGATTATGACCACTTTGCTCAAACATTTCAAACTGTGCTTGTGGCATAAATTTTTGGTATTGCACTGCAAATTCTGGAGTAGAGACACCATCGTACCTACCAGCAACAATTAAAGTTTTAGCATTTATATTTTTTAGTTGTTGTCTATAATCTTGATTTATCATACTTCCCGACACATCAAAATCGCCGTCTTTTCCTATAATTGTAGTATATACATCTCCAGCCCAACCTCTATATTTTTCTTTTGGCGAATTTTGCTTTAGTTTGGTGTTGTGGTAATATATATACTTGGTAGGAAAGTTGCCATAAACCGTTTTTAATGGCTCCTGACTAGACAAATATCCTAATTTTCGAAGGGAATCTACCTGTTTCCATTTTTCGGGGAAATGCGTTTTTGCATAATGGTTGTAACTATCGCAATTTGCTTGCCACATAGCGCCAGAATGAAATCCATTTATAAGTACCATTTTATCGACATTGTTTTTATATTTAATTGCGTAGGCTTGTGCAGGTACTGTGCCGTAAGAATGCCCAACTAAAGAAATTTTATGGAACTTTAATAGTTTTCTTAGTTTCTCTATAAGCTCGACATCTGCTTCTACAGAGTACTCGGAAGCGGTTTTCGCATTATCACTTTTCCCTCTTCCAAGCCAATCGAAAAACACAACTGTATTGGTTTTGTAATACTGTCCAAAATTACCTTGCATATAATCGTGTGAGTTTCCTGGACCTCCTGGCAGAAAGAATATTGGATCGCCTTGGCCTAAAACCTCAACATTAATTTTATAACCATCTATAGTATAAAATTTCGATTCGAACTTGTTAAATATTTCTGGATCCTGCTGTGCAAATAGTGTTGCAGATAATAACAAAAATAGTATACCAAATAAATGTATTGGGCTTTTCATAATGCTGTAATTTATGGTAAATATAACTATTTTGTAAGAAGAATAGAAACCGCATTCCCCCCAAAACCAACAGCATTTACTAGAATGTTTTTAATGCGTTTTGGTTTTTTACTATCTATATATGGAATAGGAATAAATTCGTTTTTTTGAAGCATTAATACAGCCATTTCTACATTTAACATACCAGACGCACCAAAGGTATGCCCAAGTTTCCACTTGTTTGTAGTTAATGTTGGAATGTTGTTATTAAACACTTTTTTAATAGCATTATACTCTGCAATATCTCCTTTTACTGTTCCTGGAGTATGGGTTACAATTACATCTATTTCCTCTACGTTTAAATCGCCAATTGCCATTTGCATGGCATGCTGAAAACACACAGCATTTGTAGATAAAGATGCATTGTGCTCTAATACTTCGGTTGCGTAACCTATGCCAACTATTTTTGCAAGTGCATTGTTTTTTTCGCCACTTTCTAAACAAGCCATTGCTGCCCCTTCGCCTAAAACCATAGTATTCTTGGTTTTTTCTAAATCTAATGCACGACAAGGATATTTATTGGTTATACCTTTTGTATATATTTTTAAGGCTTGCATTTGCGCGATGGTAAATGGGGTTAATGGCGATTCGCTACCACCAACCAAAAAGGTGTCTGCCATTCCTGAGTTTATCCAAGCAATTCCGTTTAACATTGCGTGTAATGCGGTAGAGCAGGTTATGGAGTGACTTATTTCTGGCCCTTTTGTTTGTAAATCGTGTGCAACCCAAGAAGATATGTTACCAAGAGTTGTTGTTGGAGAACTTAAGGGTTCTGTTTTTTTTCTATTTAAAAAATCTTGATGAAATTTTTCGAATAGTTTTGTAGCTCCTCTTGATGAACCAATGTTTATTCCAAAATTACTTGATGCTTTCCAATTGGCTTTTTCTATTGCTTTTCTAGAGGTATAAATAGCATATAAAACAGAATTATCTAATGCTTTGTATTTTGAATTAGATGCTCTTAAATTTTCAATTTCTTTTTCTGTTTCTGTATTTAGTTTGGCTACCAAACTATCTGCTCTGGTTACAAAATAAGGTTGCTCGTTTTTATAGTTATTCCATATTTCTTCAGCAGAATTCCCTAGTGCAGAAATAGATTGGATAGCAGTTATAGAGATTATTTGTTTCATTTATATTTTACAGAAATAGCAACCTCACTTTTAAATATTTAGTTTGGTTTTTTTGAATTGCAAATTTATAGCATTTCTAGTGCATCTTCAATTACTTGATATACTTTTTCTAATTGTTTATTAGTAATTACATAAGGTGCTAAAATATATATGGTATTTCCTAAAGGGCGCAAGCAAACGCCATTTTCCATAAAAAAATGAAACAATTTATAACGCAAATCGCCATAGCGTTCCATTTTTACATTTAGATCTAGGGCATAAATAACACCTAATTGCCTTGTTTGCAAAACTTTAGGGTGGTTTTTTATATGCGTATTAAATGCTTGGTGGGCTTTTGTAATTCTACTTATATTATCTTGAAATTCTTTAGATTGCAACAGCTCTATTCCTGCTAAAGCTGCGGAACATGCAATTGGATTTGCCGAATAGGTATGCCCATGAAAAAAACCTTTCCCTAGTTCGTCGCTTAAAAATGCATTGTACACTTTTTGGGTACAACTAGTAATTGCCATTGGTGCAATTCCTGCGGTTAGCGATTTTGCCAAACAAATTATATCTGGTTGGGTTTCTAAATAAGAAGATGCAAAGTTTTTTCCGGTTTTACCAAAACCTGTCATAACCTCGTCTGCTATGGTTAAAACTTGATGTTGTTTTGCAATAGTAAGTAACTCGTTTAACAAGGCAGCATCATACATTTTCATTGCTGCGGCTCCTTGTACTAAGGGTTCGTAAATAAAAGCTGCTACATTTTCGGTTTTTAATAAATTAATAAATTGTTCTTTTACTAAACTAAAATTCGCTTTTGTAGGTACTGCAATTCTTGCTACATCTATAAAAAAATCTTCGAATGGCCCATTATAAACAGACAAGCCAGAAACGCTCATTGCTCCAAAAGTATCGCCGTGAAAGCCATCTTCAAGAGCTATAATTTTACTGCGTTTTTTACCAGTATTAAAATGGTATTGTAATGCCATTTTTATTGCTACGTCCACACTTGTGGAACCATTATCGCTAAAGAATATTTTTTCTTGCTCACTAGGTAGTATTTCTATTAATTTCTCGGAAAGTTGAATAGCTGGTTCATGCGTAAAACCTGCAAAAACTACATGGTCTAGCTTTTGCATTTGCTTGGCTACTTGTTTTGTAATATAGGCATTACTATGCCCGTACATACAGGTGTACCAAGAGGCAATCCCGTCTATATATTCTTTTCCATTTTCATCAAACAATAATGCGTCTTTTGCTTTTACAATTGCTAAGTGATTTGGGTGCAATTGGTGTTGTGTTAATGGATGCCAAAGGTGTTTTTTATCGCGTTCTTGGAGATTCATAAATTATTTTTGAAAATTTCGGCATATTCTTTTACTACATTTTTATCTATAAAAGGTTCTTCTTCTATTCTTCCAATTACAGGCACTTTTGTCATTTTTACTATAATTTGCTCTGTAGTTTTATGTTCTTTACCACTAAAAATAATACTTACCTTAAAGCCTTTTTCTTTTAGAAAATTTACCGTTAGCAATGTGTGATTAATGCTTCCTAAATAATGCCTAGAAACCACCACTACATGGTATTCTGGTTTAATTAAATCTAGTATTGTGTTTTTATTATTTAGTGGTACTAAAAGCCCTCCTGCTCCTTCTATAACCAAATGGTTTTTTGTTTTGGGTCTTTGTATTTTTTTTAAATCTATGGTAATGTTTTCTATTTCGGCAGCTGCATGCGGACTCATAGGAGTTTTTAAAGCATAGCTATTATCGTAAAATTGCGATTTGTTATTGCTTATTAATTTTTTAACTTTTTTTGTGTCGCAATTTTCTAATTCCCCAGCTTGTATAGGTTTCCAATAATCTGCTTGTAATGCTTCAACAATAATTGCTGAAGCTATAGTTTTACCAACTTCGGTAGAGGTTCCTGTTATGTAATAGGTTTTCAAATAATTTTATTTAATAGTTAAAAATATTCCTTTGTTATAGTTTAACAAAAGTAGTTAACAATTGTAATACTTTTGTTATTTCTTTTTCGGTATTATAACTATGTATACAAAAACGTAGGCGTTCTTCTCCTTCTGGCACTGTTGGCGATAAAATAGGTTTAACGTTAAAACCGTTTTGTTGTAATTTGTTTGCTATTGTTTTTACATTTTTATTGCCTGGAATTACGCAACATTGTATTGCTGCATCACTTTCTATAAAATACTCTTGCAGTTTTAGTTTAATAAGTTCTGCTTTAAAAAAAAGGATGTTTTTGTGTAAAGTATGTATCGTATCTTTTGTAGGATTATTAAGCTCTGTATAGACACAATTAATAGTTGCTAATGCATGAGGTGGCAAGGCTGTTGTGTAAATAAATGGTCGCGAAAAATTAATTAAAAATGCTTTTAGTTTTTTACTTCCTAAAATTGCTGCTCCGTGGCAACCCATTGCTTTACCAAAGGTTATTATTCTTGCAAATATTTTATTCTCTAATTGTAATTCTGAAATAATTCCAGCTCCATTTAATCCCTTTACTCCAACAGCATGTGCTTCGTCTACAATTAAATGAGCTTGGTGTTTTTGGGTTAATGCTACTAGCTCTTTTAGTTTTGGCGAATCGCCATCCATAGAAAAAACAGATTCTGTAACTACATATATAACGGCTTCCTTTTCTAAGCTAGAAGCAAATCGCTGCAATTGGAGGTTTAAATCTTCTAAATCGTTATGCTTAAATTTATACGATTTTGCATTTGCTAGTTTTATTCCGTCGCGAATAGAAGCATGGCAATAAGTATCGTAAATAATAACATCTCCTCGTTGTGGTATGCTTGCAAAAAAACCAAGATTTGCCATGAAACCAGAATTATAAACCAATGCTGCTTCGCTATTATGAAATGCACACAATTGCTGTTCTACTAATTGATAAAGTTTATGGTTTCCGGTTAATAGTCTAGATCCAGTAGCACCGTTTTCTTTGATTTTATTTGCTATAAGAAATTGATGTGCTGCATTAAAAATAGTTTCGTTTTTTGAAAGCCCTAAATAATCGTTTGATGAAAAATCGATGAGGTTATTTGGCACTCCTAATTCGCGAAAAGTGTTCTGTTCTTTTCGATATTCTATTTTTTGTTGCAGTTTTTTAGGAAGCATGATTTTTATGTTTTTCCTTCAATTCTTCTTTATCTACCCAAGTGTAATTATTGGGTACAGTTGCATCTAATAATTCTATATTTAACTCTTCGGAAATTTCGTAACCAAGTGCCATTGCTTCATTAAAACTATTTTTTTCGTAAAGCTTAAAATGTTTGTTATTGTTATACCATAAGTTAACTTCAAACACATAACTACCATTTACTAGTAATTGATGAAATACCGATACATATTCGTAGTTTTTAATGGTTACCCATTTCCCTACTTTTATAGGTCCTACTTCTATTGTAGGTCTAAATTTAGATTGTTTTAAATTAATATATACCTTTTTGTGCGAGCTTAAACCAATACCAATAGCAGCTAAATAAATTAATATTTCTGTAAGGTTTGCAATAGATTTAAAACTATTAAGTATAAAAAAATTATATAATACCGAAGCTAAAATAATTCCGAAAATAGCTGTAAAACATAGAGCTGCTAAAATTAATTTCCAAAAGGGCTTTTTAGTTTCAGATACTACAAGAAGGTTATTATTCATTATTCAAATATACAAATACTACAACGCAAAATATATGTAAACTCGTGGCATTTAAATTTATTCCTAAAGGCTATATTTTACAGCTACTATTAAGTTTCTTCCAGCTGCTGCAATTCCAGACGAATAGGTTTTATAACGTTGGTCGGTAAGGTTTTCTAGGCTTGCACTAATACTCCAACTGTTAAATAATTGGTATTGACCTCTTATATTTAAAGTGTACCAAGAAGGTGCATAAGGCTTACCATTATGGTCTAATGCATAGATATAATCTTTTCCTTTTTCGGAAGGTGCTAATTGCTTATTAGAGAGCTCGTTATTATAAACGGCAAAAGCATCTAAAGTTAATTTTTTATGTTTCCATACAAGATGCGTGTTTCCAAAATTTGGTGCAATATGCCTAACAGGAACCTCTATATTATCTTCTTCTTCTGTTCCGCCAATAATATTGTATTGTGTGGTGAATTGTAAGGCTTTTGTAAAATTAATTCGCAGTCCAATTTCAAAACCATAAATCCATGCTTTCGATGCGTTTTGTATTGCTTGAACTTGACTTAATTCGCCATCGTATAAAATTTCACTTTCCCCATTAATAGTATAATCGCGTCGTACCAAAGCATTATCTAAATAGGTGTAATAGGTAGCCATATCTAACACCACTTTATTATCAAAATCTAACTTTAAGCCTAGCTCTCCACCATAAGCATATTCTGGTTTTAAATTTTGGTTTGGCACAACAACAGCTCCTGGTTCGCTATCGAAAACCTTTCCTATATCGTCTATATTTGGCGCTCTAAACGCTGTAGACGCATTTAATTTCCATTGCATAAAACTACTTGGCGACCAACTTAATCCTGCAGTTCCTGTTAATGCGCCAAAGCTATTTTTTGTACTGTTAAATGGTAAGTTTAAAAATTCGTTGTTTTCTTTAAAACTAGCAGAATAACTTACATAATTATATCGTAAACCGGTTTGAAACACAAAATTACTAACAGGTTTATATTTTAAACTAGAATATACAGCAGCAGATTGCCAATTAGATTTATTTGGGTATCTGGTAATAGATGCAGTTCTTTCTTGTGTGTCAATATTTTTTATAAACGCTTTTGAATATACTTGGTTAAAAATATACTCTGCACCATAGAAAAATTCTGTTTTAGCACTTAGTTCTTTTTCCATATCAATATTAATAGAATATGCGTCTACTTTTTCTTCTCTATTTCTTTGATTGGGGCTATTAAAATTTCTATCTACTCTACTTTCTTGAAAGTTTTGATAAGCAGTAGTTAATTTTATTTTGTCGTATAAATTAGATCGACTACTTAATTTTGTTAATCCAAAATTAGACATAAACCACTTTTGTGGTCCATAGTACCATTGTGCAGACCGAAGTGTGCCATTTCTATATCGTATAAGTCTATCGTATCTAGGGTAATCTGATGTTTTAGAATAATACAATCCTAAGTCGAAACTTAAGTCGTCGTTAGGTTCAAAGCGAACTTTTTGCAAAAGGTTTAATTGGTTATAACCTGTGTGTTTTTGAACTCTAGGGTTATTATTTGTAATTACTACGTCTTCCCCGTTATTAACTCCAGCATATTCTGGTCTTAAATATTCTTTTGGTCCATGCATTCCCATTCTTAAATCGCCAAAAGAAGTGTAACTAGCATTGCTATAAAAACCCCATTTTTTAAAACCAAAATTAAGGTCTACTTGACCTGTTTTTTCGTTACTAGCACTAGCATATCGCAACGTAGAATTTGCTTTAAATTGCAAAGAATCGGTATAAGATAGTTGCGGTTTTTTTGTGTAAAAACTCATAACACCTCCAATAGCATCGCTTCCATAAATAACAGATCCAGCACCTAGAGTTACTTCGGTGTTTTGAATTGAAAAAGGGTCTATTGCTATAACATTCTGTACATTACCACCTCTAAAAATGGCGTTATTCATACGTACGCCATCCACCGAAATAAGTAATCGGTTTGTAGAAAAACCTCTTATCATTGGGCTACCTCCGCCTAGTTGGCTTTTTTGAACATATACTTGTCCCGTTTGCTCTAACAAATCTGCACTTGTTTGCGGATTATTTAATTGAATGTTTTTTGCACTAAAATTGACAATTTTTTGAGGGATATCTCTTTTGCTTTGTTTGAATTTGGAGGCAGATATAATTACCTCGTCTAAATCTTGAGCTTTTGGAGATAACATTATAACTCCATCCTTTTTTATTTGCGATTTAATTACAGAGTTTGTTTTAAAGGAAAGGTGCTGAAAATAGATACGCTCGTTGGGCTTAAAGTTAGAGACATTAGCTTCTCCATCGACACTAGTTGTGCTGCTTATGGTTTTATTTTGGTTATATAATGCAACTCCAGAAATAGTATTTCCTGTTACTTTGTTTATTACTGTTATTTGCTGTGCATAAGTGGCATAGCTACAAAATATAAATATAATAGATACTAAAAATTGTTTCATCTTAAGTGTTAAAAACTTGTGTAAATACTTCTAACGATTTCGGCTTTTTAAAAGACCCCAAATGTAGTTCAAAATATAACAATAACATACTTAAAAAAGAGTGTCGTTGCTTGGCATTTATTTTAATTGTAGAAAGTGCATCAAAATTTATGCCTAGTAACTGTTTTAAGAGTGTTAAATTTTGCCCCGAAACACTATAGATTGTATTCGATAAATTTTCAAAATTACCAGACTGTAAATTAAAATATGAAAACTGCATATTTTTGGTTTCTGGATAAAAACCTAAGAATTTAGTTATTTTAAGCAAAAACAATAAATGAAAGTTAGCATATTGATTTTGCTGGTCTAACCATTGCATTGTTGTTTCTATATAGGAAAACAAGAATTCGTTTTTTTCTTCTTCTTGCAGTGCATTACTTAAAGTTTCGGCCAAAAACATAAGCACTGCTGTTTTTTGCACGTTGGTTTGCAAATTAGCGTATTGGTAATTTAGTTTTACATCGGCAATATTATGAAGAGAGCGGTTTTTTTTATAAACAATTTCAAGTTGTAATTGTGCTAATAATTGAAAATATGCTGTTTTTATTTTCCCTTTTTTTCGTTTTAAAATCCCTTTTAATATAAAGCTTAAAACGCCAAATTCTTGGGTATAACATTTTACTATAAGGTCGCTGTCACTATATTTTAAAGTAGATAATACTAACGCTTTTGTAGAAGCTTGCATTACCTTACAACCATAATTTTAATCACTTTTGTGTCTAGAGAATCTAAATCGGAAAGCATAACTAAATACACTCCAGATGCTACAACATTATTTGCAAGATTTTTACCGTTCCAAAGTGCAATTCCTCCATCAATTTCAAGATTATAACCTTTATATCTGGTATTGGTATTACTTTGTGCCTCTGCTACCAAATTCCCTTCAATATCCGTAATTTTAATATTTACATTTTCGGATATATCTTTAATTTTTATTTTATCTTGAGTAATATTAAATGTTGGTCGTACTGGGTTTGGATACACGTAAGCTTCGCTAATTGTTTCTGTAGGCGCAGCACCTCCAGCGCTAAAGGTTACAATTCCTTTTTCGGTAGCAACATATAATTTTCCGTTAGATTCGTTTAGCTCTAAATTATTTATGTTATTGGATGGTAATGGGGAATTTTCTGTAGTAAAATGAAATATGGTTTCTTGTGCATCTGCAGAAAAGTAAAACAAGCCAGATCCTACAACGCTTATCCATTTGTTGTTAGAACCATCTACTACAATTCCAGATACAAACTGCTCGTATAACAATTCGCTAGGTACACCATTCTCTAAAATTATTATTTCGTCTGCATGTAATTCTGCTGCACTAAAAAAGTTTGCGGTATTACGTAAAACACGAATACCACGTTGTGTACCAATCCACATTTGGTTGTTTTTATCTAAAGCTATTGCGGTAACAAAAGTAGAAGGCATATTCTCTTCTTCTTTATATAATGCTCTTACTTTGTTGTCTGCACTGTTTGATTCGTTATATCCTATAAGCCCTTTTTTAAGTCCGCCTAACCATTTGTTCCCACTATTATCTATAATAACATCGCAATAACCCCACTCATCGTCTACATCTTGTAATATGCCTGAAAAATCATGAGAAGCCCATGCTCCTGTTGTTGGGTCGTAAGAATTTAATGGTTTTAAAGACCTACCTGTTGTTGTCCATAAAACACCTTCATTACTAAATGCAGCTGCGGTTTGTCTAAAATTATTAGTTCCTATTACACGAGGTTCTAAGGTACTGTTCGAGGCATTATATAAAACTGTTGCAGTATTGTCGTTTACTTCTAAAACACCATCTATACAGGCGCTTATAAACACTTGATTCTCTTGTAGTGGGTTTATAGCTATTGCATTTAAATTTCTTGCAGTTAACACACTGTCTTTAGAGACATTAATCCACTCTTCATTTTGCAAATGGCTAAACCCTCTGGTATGTAGTGGGTAAGGATTGTAGGCAAAATCGTAATCTCCAAAAGTAACCCATAAATTGGTTGGATTTACTTCTATTGAAAATGCGTTATTAAATAAAGGTCCTTCTGGAGAAAGGCTTTGGTAAGTTTCTAGGTCTTGAAAGGAAATTTTTATTAATCCAATATCGGAAGTTCCTATATAATAATATTCCGAATCGAAGGTTGCACAATTAAATTGTCCATTAATATTTTCGCTAGCATTTATTTGCGTTATTAAATTAAAATCGCCGTCGTAAATGTTGGTTTCACTTTTGGTTGTAACGATTAATTTATCTTCTACAACTCTTACATCTAGTATAAAATTACTATAAATTGCTAATTGCGACAACCAGGTATTCAACTCGTAAAAACGCTTGTTTGTTCTTGCTACAAAAAGCCTATCGTTTAGAGTTTCTACAGCTTTATAATTACCTGCAACTGCAGTTGTCCATTCTTGATAATCTATTAAATTAGGGTTATCTACTGGTGCTTTTTTTATACCTGCGCTATTCTCGCAAGCAGCATAAATATAATCTTGATATATTACGGTTTGATTTACTTTTACGTGGCTTCCTAAGTCACCTATATAATAAGAGTCTCCAAATTCTAATCGTTCAAGATCAAAAACCGAAATACCATAATTTGTAGCGATATAAACAATGCCTCCTTGTTCGTTAAAATGATTAATGCTTTTTTGAGATGGTTGTATGGTTGGTTTTTCAAGTATATCTACAACAGAAAGTGTGTTATCTCCATTATCGAAAACTATTTCCATTAACCCGTTTTCGTATCCAATTAAAGAAATCTCGTATGCTTCGCTATAGTGAACCGCAGATATTGTTTCTCCAGAAAGCCCGTTTATGGTAGAAAATTTATTTCGTTCTTGCGTAAGAGTGTTATAATTAAAAATTGCATTTTCGGCTGCAGCTGTAATTTTATTAGTACTTAACGTAACATCTTTTATGTTGTAATAAGAAAATAACCCTTCCCATTGATCGGAATAATCTTGAGCAAATTGCAGATAAGGAAACAGTGAAAGGAATAGAATTGTAATTTTTTTAATCATAACCAAAAATCTTAAGCTTCTAAATATATTTATATTTAACGAGTTTTAAGTGAAAATAATATATAAAAACGAAAAAAGCTTCCATTTTACAGGAAGCTTTTTTTGTAATAAGAAATTTATTAAACTACACCTTGTGCTAACATAGCATCTGCAACTTTTACAAATCCTGCAATATTTGCTCCTTTTACATAATCTATATAACCATTATCTTCTGTACCGTAAGTAACACAAGACTCGTGTATATCGTTCATAATTTGATTTAATTTTGCATCTACCTCTTCTCTTGTCCAGTTAAAACGTAGTGAGTTTTGACTCATCTCTAATCCTGAAGTAGCAACACCTCCTGCATTCGATGCTTTTCCTGGTGCAAATAATATACTTGCTTTTTGGAAAGCTTCAATTGCTTCTGGGGTTGTTGGCATGTTCGCACCTTCGGCAACTGCTATTACATTATTGTTAATTAACATACTTGCTTCGTCTGCATTTAACTCGTTTTGAGTAGCACATGGCAAAGCAATATCGCAATTTACACCCCAAGGTCTTTCGCCTTTAAAGAAGGTAGCAGAAGTATATTTTTCTGTGTATTCGTGTATTCTTCCACGTTTCACATTTTTAAGTTCCATTATAAATGCTAATTTTTCTGCATCTATTCCATCAGCATCATAAATGTAACCAGACGAGTCTGACATGGTTACTACTTTACCACCTAATTCTGTTGCTTTTTCGCAAGCATATTGCGCCACATTTCCAGATCCAGAAATTACAACTGTTTTACCTGTAAATGAATCTCCTTTTGTAGCTAACATATTTTTTGCAAAATACACACAGCCATATCCTGTTGCTTCTGGACGAATTAATGAACCACCATAAGTTATTCCTTTTCCAGTTAATACTCCAGTAAATTCATTTCGTAATCTTTTGTATTGCCCAAACATGTAACCAATTTCACGACCACCAACACCAATATCTCCTGCAGGAACATCGGTATTTGCTCCTATATGGCGAAATAACTCGCTCATGAAAGATTGACAAAAACGCATTACTTCGTTATCACTTTTTCCTTTAGGGTTAAAGTCACTTCCTCCTTTACCACCACCCATTGGCAATGTGGTTAACGAGTTTTTAAACACTTGTTCGAAACCTAAAAACTTTAAAATACTTAAGTTCACCGAAGGATGAAAACGCAATCCTCCTTTATACGGCCCAATAGCAGAATTAAATTCTACACGAAATGCTCTATTTACTTGCGTGTTTCCTTGGTCGTCTATCCATGGTACACGAAAAATAATAGTACGCTCTGGCTCTACCATTCGCTCTAAAAGCATTTTATTTTGATATTGCGGGTTCTTCTCAATAAATGGAATTACCGTTTCTGCAACTTCATGAACTGCTTGTAAAAACTCTGGTTCATGACTATTTTTTTCTTTTACTAAATCTAAAAAAGCGTCAATTTTCTTTTTCATTTGTTTATGTTTTTTGTTTTAAAAATAGATGTCTATAACTTACGTTCAAGCATTTGTTATCTTCCTTTTAAAAATTTATAACCAATTTATTTATAAAGTTTTGAAAATTATTAAATAACAAATTTAACAGTGCAAATATACATTAACTTTAAAAATTACTTGCCTTTTTTTTTATTTTAGCAATGGAAAATAAAATTCGCTTTTGGAATCAATTCTTTTTTGTAAGATTTTATTTTAATTCACCTTTTATCGAATATATTTTCTTTTCATAGTAGTTTTTATATATTTGTTTTAACAAATTTGCTCTAAATTTAATAACCACCATGATTAAACTGAAACAATTAACTCTAGCCCTACTTTTGTTTTGTGCTTCGCATACTGTTTTTTCTCAATTAGGTTTTTCTCATGAAATAGGTGTTATTGTTGGCCCTGTAGCTTTTCAGTCGGATTTTGGTGTACGAAACGATTTTGAAACCGATGCTGGAAATACAGGAATTGGAATAGGAATTGTTCATTATATAAATTTCTCGTATAATGCAGAATGTGATTGCTATTCAACAGATACTTATTTTAACGATCACTTTAAATTAAGAAGTGAAGTTTCATGGAATAAAACAAAATTAGACCATTTTGGAAAATGGGTAGCGCCAGATAGAACTAGTGAAGACGCACAGAAACTTAGAGATCACCACGGCGAAGCAAACAATTTTGATGTAGGTATGCAATTGGAATATTTTCCTTTTAGTATTCGTTCGTTTCAAGCATTTGCGTATCGTTTTGCTCCTTTTATTAGTTTTGGTGCACACTACACTTCTTATAACCCAAAGGTTTCTACTACTTATAGAAACCCAAATCCGTTTTACGACGATTATGGAAACACTTCTAACCCAAACAACTTTTATACTGGTTGGGTTCAAGCTCCAGGAATAAGTGGTGACGTAGATAAAGTAATTAACGATGCTTCTGGTAGTACTTGGTCTTTAGTATCTAGTATTGGTGTACGTTACAAATTAAATAGAGATTCCGATTTAATGCTAGATCTTAGATGGCAATATTACTTTAGTAATTGGGTAGATGGTTTAAACCACACTTTAGATTCTAACAAAGCAAACGATTGGTTAGTATGGCTTAATGTTGGTTATATTTATTACTTAGATTAGACTTATAAAAAATACTTAAATATTTAAAAGCGAACTTATTAGTTCGCTTTTTCATTTTTTTCCATATTAATTAAATGGGCTAATGTTTTTACCAAACGCGTATGTTTTTTCACAAAAGGATTGGTTTCGTCCCAAACATATCCTGCTAAAACGGCACATATTTGCTTTTTAATTTCAGGGTTTTCTGGCCTATGAAAAAATAAAGTTTGTAAGTTTCCGGTATACCATTCTTTAACATAAGTGGCAAAAACATTTACTCCTTTCATTATATATCCAGTATATTCTTCTTCCCAATCTACCGTTTCGTTATTTAATTCTTTGGTTACTAATTTGGCTGCTTTTAAAGCAGATTCTGTAGCAAATGTTACTCCAGATGAAAATACGGGATCTAAAAACTCGGCACTATTACCTGTTAACGCATAACCTTTACCATATAATTGGGTTACCGATTTTGCATAATTTTTAATACAAACCGGTGGGAATTTAAAATCTAATCCTTCAAAACGTTTATGGTAATACTTAGAGTGTTTTAGCATTTTTTGCAAACGTTCTATAGTGCTTCCTGTAAACGACTCTATAAATTCGGTTTTACCAACAAAACCAATACTGGTATCTCCATTAGAAAAAGGTATTACCCAAAACCAAGTATCTAAATCTAATACATCGAAAGTAATAAGAGTTCCCTCTTCTCCTTCTGGCCTATTTAGCTCTTTAACATGTGCAAAAAGAGATGAGTGTTCTGGTATTGCAGATGGCTTATCTAAGCCCAACATTCTTGGTAAAACACGCCCATAACCACTAGAGTCTATAATGTGTTTTGCGTGTACTTTATAGAGGGCTCCATTTTCATCTTTAATACTTGTGGTAGAGTTTCCGTTAGGTTCAAATACAACATCTACAACCTCATGTTCGAAATTTATATCTACACCTCGGTTTACTAACTCGGTAGTAAGTGTACTATCGAAATCTGCTCGTGGCACTTGCCATGTCCAATCCCAACCAGGAGAGTGCTTTTTGCTAAAATCGAAATTACACACTATATCGCCACTTAAAAAACGAGCGCCATATTTTTTTTCAAATCCTACTTTTTTTAAACAATCTAATAGGTCTACTTCTTCAAAATGATCCATACATCTAGGCAGTAAACTTTCGCCAATAACAAACCGTGGAAACTTACTTTTCTCAACAACTTTTACGTTTTTTTTGTGCTTATTTAAGTAAGAAGCTGCTACACAACCAGATGGTCCAGCACCAATAATTAAAACGTCTACATGTATTTCATTCATATTCATTATAATATATACTATTTATTATGCTAAATTTGCATACCAAAATAACTACTTTAGTTTTAGTTATTAAAATTTATTATTAAATATATTAAGAATAAAACATATAGATGCTAACATTTAACGGAAAACTTGGAATAGACGATTTTTATAAAATAATTATTGAAAATAAAAATATTAACATAGACGATTCGGTTATTAAAACGGTAGAAAAAAGTTTCCGTTTTTTAAAAGAATTTTCAGAAAACAAAGTTATCTATGGCGTTAATACGGGTTTTGGGCCAATGGCACAATACAAAATTAAAGATTCCGAACGCATACAACTACAGTATAACTTAATACGCAGTCATGCTTCTGGAACCGGAAACCCAATAGCACCAATGTATGTTAAAGCAGCAATGCTTGCTAGATTAAACACTTTATCGTTAGGGAATTCTGGAGTTCACCAGTCGGTAATTACATTAATGACCGAATTAATTAATAGAGATATTACACCATTAATTTACGAACATGGTGGTGTTGGTGCAAGTGGCGATTTAGTACAACTAGCCCATTTAGCATTAGTATTAATTGGTGAAGGAGAGGTTTTTTATAAAGGAGAAAGGTTAGCAACTAAAACAGTTTTTGAAAAAGAAAACTTAAAACCAATATCGGTAGAACTTCGTGAAGGGCTTGCCTTAATGAATGGTACTTCGGTAATGACAGGAATTGGCATTGTAAATACCATGTATACTAGGCGTCTATTAAACTGGATGATTTCTTGTTCGGCAGCTATAAACGAAATAGTTGAAGCATACGACGACCATTTATCGGAAGAACTAAACCAATCTAAAAAACATTTAGGACAACGTGAAATTGCTAAAAAAATGCGCGAGCATCTTGAAGACAGCAAGCTTACAAGAAAAAGAGAACACCATTTATACGAAGCAAACAATAACGATGTAGCGGTTTTCGAAGATAAAGTACAAGAATATTACTCTTTACGTTGTGTGCCGCAAATTTTAGGGCCAGTATTAGATACCATAAATAATGTAGAAAATATTCTAATAGAAGAAGTTAATTCTGCAAACGACAACCCAATAGTAAATGTAGAGAAAGAGCATGTGTACCACGGTGGTAACTTTCATGGCGATTACGTTTCGTTAGAAATGGATAAACTAAAAATAGTAGTTACCAAAATGAGTATGCTCGCAGAAAGACAATTAAACTACTTACTAAACACAAGACTAAACGATATTCTTCCTCCTTTTGTAAACTTAGGAAAATTAGGATTAAATTTTGGAATGCAAGGCGTGCAATTTACAGCAACATCTACTACTGCAGAAAACCAAACACTTTCTAACCCAATGTACGTACATAGTATACCTAATAATAACGACAATCAAGACATTGTAAGTATGGGTACCAATGCAGCATTAATAACTAAAAAGGTTATTGAAAACGCTTTCGAAGTAATGGCAATAGAGTTAATTACTGTAGTACAAGCTATTGAGTATTTAAAGGCGCAAGACAAAGTTTCTTCAAAAACCAAAAAATTGTATGCAGAAATAAGAGAATTAGTTCCTATCTTTACAGAAGACGTTATCATGTACCCCTATGTTAACCTTGTTAAAAATCATATTATTAACAATAACATATAACATTAAACGCATATATTATGAAAACAAAAACGCTATTTATTTTACTAATATTTTTAAGCGTATCGCTTCACGCTCAAAAATTAGCTCTTGCTAACCAAGATGGAAAATATGGTTACATAACCAAAACTGGAGATTGGCAAATAGAACCACAATTTAAAGTGGCAAAAAATTTCTCGGGAGATTTAGCCGAAGCCATGAATAACAAAAAAAAATGGGGCTTTATTAACCGTAATGGAGAATGGGTTATACAACCAGAATTCGATAAAACAAAAGCCTTTAACTCTGGAATTGCTGTGGTATTAAAAAAGAAAACCTGGCAATATATAAACACAAAAGGAGAAAGTGTATTATCTAATATAACAACCGACAAAGTATACGATTTTAACGAAGGCTTAGCACAAATAAAACAAGACGATAAAGTAGGTTTTATAAATACATCTGGCGAAGTAGTTATTGCACCAAAATTTGGAAAAGCATTCGATTTTACCAATGGTTATGCAAAAGTAAAAGAAGGCGAAAAATGGGGCTTAATAGACAAAAAAGGTAACTATTTTGTAAATACAGAATACGATGGTGTTAGCCAAGTATATGGCGGAAATATTGTCGCTAAAAAAGGAGAAACGCACGGTTTAATAATTAACGGGTCTTTTAAAGAATTAGCTGGTGCTCAAAAAATATGGGATTTTTCGGTAAACCCAGATATAACATACGCTAAGAAAAACGATAAAATTGGCTTTATTAACAAAAAAGGCGAATGGATTATAGAGCCTAAATTCGATAAAGTAAAAGCATTTGTTAATGGTTTAGCTCCAGTAATGAAAGACAAAAAATGGGGCTACATAAATACCAAAGGCGAAACCGTAATAGAGTTTCAGTATAGAGATGCCGAGATTTTTAGTAAAGACGGCTTGGCGCCAATAAAACAAGACAAACTATGGGGTTTTATTAATAAATCTGGCGAAAAAGTAATCGATGCAAAATATGCTATTACTGCAGGCGGATTTTCTATATTTAAAAAAAATGCCGAAAAAGGTTTTGTTAATGGTTTAGCACGTGTAAAAAACAAAAAAACTTGGTGCTACATAAATACCAAAGGCGAAATTCTAAAAAACCTACAGTTTAAAAACTTAGAATTATTTAAATAATAAAAAGCAATACAATTTATAAATGAAATGCGCTTTAATAACCGGAGGCTCTAGAGGTATAGGCAAAGCAATTTGCACCCAATTAGCAAAAGACACAAATTACCACATATTAATAAATTACAACCACAATAAAGAAGCTGCAGAAGACACCTTGGAAGCAGTAAAAAATGCTGGAAATACCGGCGAAATACTGGCTTTTAATGTAGCAGATGCAAATGCCGTAAAAAGCACTTTAGATGCTTGGCAAGAAAAAAATCCAGACGCGTTAATAGAAATAATAGTAAACAACGCAGGAATTACAAAAGATGGTTTATTTATGTGGATGCCACAAGAAGATTGGCAAAACGTAATAAACACCTCTTTAAATGGTTTTTATAACGTTACCAACCATTTAATACAAAAACTATTACGAAATCGTTATGGTCGCATTATTAATTTAGCTTCGGTTTCTGGGGTTAAAGGTACTGCAGGACAAACCAATTATTCTGCAGCAAAAGGAGCAATTGTAGCAGCTACCAAAGCATTATCGCAAGAAGTTGCAAAAAGAAACATTACAGTAAATGCAGTAGCTCCTGGTTTTATAAAGTCGGATATGACTGCAGATTTAGACGAAAAAGAACTAAAAAAATTAATTCCTGCGAATCGATTTGGCTCAGCTCAAGAAGTTGCCGATTTAGTTTCTTTTTTAGCATCTAATAAATCTGGATATATAACCGGAGAAGTAATTAATATTAACGGCGGTATTTACGCTTAAAAGAACAGGATAAGTATTTATGAAAAGAGTTGTTATTACAGGTATGGGAATATATTCTTGTATTGGTGAAAATTTAGAAGCAGTTAAAAACTCCCTATACCACGGAAAATCGGGAATAGTTTCTGATATACAACGAAAAGAATTTGGCTTTCGTTCTCCGCTAACAGGAATGGTAGCAGAACCAAATTTAAAAAAACAACTTTCAAGAAGAGAACGAATAAGCCTTGGTGAAGAAGGCGCTTATGCCTATGTAGCAACACTAGAAGCATTACATAACGCAAAAATTTCGCAAGAATTTTTAGACGCAAACGAAGTAGGAATACTATACGGAAACGACAGTACATCTAAAGCCGTTGTAGAATCTGTAGATATTATTAAAAACAAAAAAGACACCACTTTAGTTGGTTCTGGCGCTATATTTAAAGCAATGAACTCTACAGTAACAATGAATTTATCTACATTATTTAAACTAAAAGGTATTAATTTTACAATAAGTGCAGCCTGTGCAAGTGGATCGCATGCAATTGGAATGGCGTATCAACTTATTAAAAGTGGTTTGCAAGACTGTGTAATTTGTGGTGGTGCACAAGAAATTAACAAATATGCCATGGGTAGTTTTGATGGTTTAGGGGTTTTTGCAATGAACGAAGACAATCCCGAAAAAGCATCTAAACCATTCGATAAAAATAGAGACGGTTTAGTGCCAAGTGGAGGAGCAGCAACTCTAATAGTAGAGAGTTACGAATCTGCTATAAAACGTGGTGCTCCAATTTTAGGAGAAATATTAGGCTATGGGTTTTCTTCTAATGGCGAGCACATTTCTACACCAAATGTAGACGGCCCTTCTAGAGCAATGCAAATGGCAATAGGTCAAGCTAATATAAAAACTAGCGACATAACCTATGTAAATGCACACGCAACCTCAACTCCAGTAGGCGATGCAAACGAAGCAAAAGCAATATTAAATGTATTTGGCGAAAAAGGCCCTTACGTAAGCTCAACAAAATCTATGACAGGCCACGAATGCTGGATGGCTGGAGCAAGTGAAGTAATTTATTCTATGCTAATGATGCAGCACAATTTTATAGCTCCTAATATTAATTTAGAAGAACCAGATGAAGATGCTGTTAAATTAAATCTGGTTAGAAAAACGCTAGATAAAAAATTTGATGTATTTTTGTCAAATTCTTTTGGATTTGGTGGAACAAATTCAGCTTTAATAATTAAAAAATTAGAATAAAAAATGACTACAGAAGTTATTATAGACAAGATAAACGACTTTCTTATTGATGAATTTGAAGTAGATGCAGAGGATATAGCTCCAGAAGCTAATTTAAAAGAAACCTTAGAATTAGATAGTTTAGATTTTGTAGATCTTGTTGTAGCAGTAGAATCCAATTTTGGTGTAAAACTAGTTGGCGAAGATTTTGTAAACGTTAATACTCTTCAAGATTTCTATTCACTTATAGAAAACAAAATAGGTTAACCAACCTACATATAATATGGCTGCAGATTGGCAAGGTAAATCTAGAGGAACCGTTCTAGGATATAAAATATTTGTAGCCTCTATGAAATATTTTGGTATGCGCTCTGCATACTTTATATTATATTTTGTTGCTTTTTATTTTTGTTTTTTTGCTGCAGATAGCACCAAAGCCATATACTACTACTTTAGAAAACGATTACAATACTCTAAAACAAAAAGCTTAATTAGTATCTACAAGAGCTATTTTGTGTTTGGCCAAACTATTTTAGACAAAATTGCTATTTCCTCTGGGTTAAGCAAAAAATTCACATACGAATCAGACGGTGTAGATTTAATAAAAGAAACCTTAAAACAAAAAAAAGGAGGTATTTTAATAAGTGCGCATGTTGGTAATTTCGAAATTTCAGAACATTTTTTTGGCGAGCTAGAAGAAAATGCTTCCATTAGCCTATTAACTACAGATGTTGAGCACACAGCAATAAAAAACTATTTAGATAGTGTAGGTAAAAAATCGAATATAAACTTAATTATAATTAAAGACGATCTTTCGCATATATTCGAAATTAATGCCGCACTTGCAAGAAACGAAATAGTATGTATTACTGGCGATCGCTATATAAAAGGCTCTAAGTATTTAACTCAAGAACTATTAGGTCAAGAGGCAAAATTCCCTGCTGGACCATTTTTAATAGCATCTAGATTGCAAGTACCTGTGCTTTTTGTTTATGTAATTAAAAAGCCAAAAAAACATTACCACCTTATAGCAAGGCAAGCTAAAGTAAAGCATCGCGATGCAAAAGCTTTATTAAAAGAATACACATTAAGCGTAGAGAGAACCTTAAAATCTCATCCTTTACAATGGTTTAATTATTTCGATTTTTGGGAAAGAAATAATACCAATTCTTAAATAAATACTAGCTAAATAATTTAAAGCTATTAATTCTATTTTTAAATTTTATTTTCCGAAATTACGAATCTTAAAACGCTAATCGTGAAGCAAATTCTAGTAATCCATTATTCGCAATCTGGGCAATTAACCGAAATTGTCAACAATATTGTTTCCCCATTAAAAAAAGATGCAGAGGTACAAATAGATTACTGTGCTATAGAAATGGAAAAGCCTTTTCCATTCCCTTGGAATAAAAAAGAATTTTTTGGTTGCTTCCCAGAATCCTTTCTGCAAATACCAAGTAAAATAAAACCTTTACCACAAACAATTGTAAATAAAAAATACGATTTAATTATACTTGGTTATCAAATTTGGTATTTAACACCATCTATACCAGCAAATTCGTTTTTAAACACGCCAGAAGCAAAAAAATTACTTCATAAAACTCCAGTAATAACTGTAATAGGCTGTAGAAATATGTGGATTATGGCGCAAGAAAAAATGAAGAAAAAGCTTCAAGAACTACAAGCAAATTTAGTTGGTAATATTGTTCTTGCAGACAGGCATTTAAATCACATAAGTGTAGTAACCATTGGTAAATGGATGCTAAGCGGTAAAAAAGATCGGGTTTGGGGTATTTTTCCGAAACCTGGAGTGTCTCAAAAAGATATTGACGAGTCAGAAAAATTCGGAAAAGTAATTGCAAATCATTTACCTAAAAATAATTTTAATACATTACAAAATGCTCTTTTGCAGGAAAATGCTGTAAAAATTAAACCATTTTTAATAACCACAGACAAGCGTGCAAACGTAATTTTTTCTAAATGGGCAGCAATAATTTTTTCTAAAGGAGAGAAAAACAGTAAAAAACGCCAATTTTGGGAAAAAATTTTTAATTATTACCTATTATTTGCCATTTGGGTTATTGCGCCTATAGTTTTTATCTTATTTTTGTTCACTTATATATTTTTTATACCTAAAATAAAAAAAGACAAAAAATATTATTCATCTGTAGAAATTAAATAGAAGGAATTAATGAAAGACGTTTATATTACAAGAGTTTCAAAATTTTTACCAAACAAACCGGTAACAAACGATGAAATGGAATCTAAATTGGGTATCATTAATGGAAATGTATCTCGAGCAAGAAAAATTGTGCTTCGCCAAAATAAAATTAAAACGAGATATTATGCTATTAATGATGCAGGAGAAATAACACACAACAATGCCGAACTAACCAAGGAAGCTGTGTCATTACTTTGCGACGACAAATTTGGAGCAGATAAAATAGAATTACTTTCTTGTGGCACAACAAGTCCAGACCAATTAATTCCATCGCATGCAGCAATGGTGCATGGGTTTTTAAAAAATGGAAATATGGAAATTAATTCGCCATCTGGAGCATGTTGTTCTGGTATGAACGCGTTAAAATATGCCT
Source organism: Oceanihabitans sp. (assembly GCA_049614585.1). GTDB lineage: Bacteria > Bacteroidota > Bacteroidia > Flavobacteriales > Flavobacteriaceae > Oceanihabitans. The sequence continues at coordinate 15,462 of JBMZDY010000001.1, read as the reverse complement.
ACCTTTCTGTTAAGGCTAACCAAACAAACAATGCTGTTTGTACAGGATCAGAACGTTCTTCTTCTAGATTAAAATCTACTATTTACAAAGATGAGATTGAAGAATTAAAAAAATTAAACGAAAGACCTATACTAGCTTTCGAAAAAGAGTTTTTACGCTGGATGCTATCCGATGGAGCAGGAGCATTCTTACTAGAAAATAAGCCTAATGGCGATTTCCCTTTAAAAATTGAATGGATGGAAGGCTTCTCGTATGCACACCTAAACGAAGCATGTATGTATTCTGGAGGTGTAAAATTAGACAACGGTCATTTAAAACCTTGGAGTGAATTTTCGTCAGACGATTGGGGAAAAAACTCTCTTTTTGCAGTTAAGCAAGATGTAAAATTATTAGGTGAAAACATTTTAGTATACGGCGTAGACAGCCTTAAAAAGGCACTGCAAAAAAATAATATATTACCTGAAGAAATTTCGTATTACTTACCACATATTTCATCGTATTATTTTAAAGATACTTTATACGACGAAATGAAAGCGCAAGGAGTAGAAATTCCTAAAGAAAAGTGGTTTTTAAACCTAGACAAAGTTGGTAATGTAGGTGCAGCATCTATATATATTATGCTAGAAGAATTGGTAGCTTCCAAAAAACTTAAAAAAGGAGAAAAAATACTTCTTTCGGTTCCAGAAAGCGCACGTTTTTCTTATGCATATGCACTTTTAACCGTTTGTTAAAATGAAAGCGCCAGAATTACCAACACATAATATTTCGCATTTAATTCCGCAAAAATCACCATTTATCATGGTAGATACATTGCTGGATTTTTCAGAAAACAAAGTAAGTTCCAGTTTTACCATTTTAAAAGATAACTTATTTGTAAAAAACAACTTGTTTTTAGAGCCTGGACTTATAGAAAACATGGCGCAAACGGTTGCCCTACATACTGGTTACGATTATTTTTTAAAAGGAGAACAAGCACCTACAGGTTATATTGGTTCTATAAAAAAAGTAAGCATAAAAACACTACCAAAGCTAAACGAAAAAATAACCACCAATGTTTCTATTTTACACGAATTTAACGGCGTAACAATGGTTTCCGTTTCGGTTTTTAAAGACGGTTTAGAAATAGCTTCTGGCGAAATGAAAACTGTTATAGCAAGCTAATGCGTTTAGACAAACTAGATATCGCTAAATTTTTACCGCATCGTGCACCTTTTTTAATGGTAGATCACGTGTTATCTATTGGCGACGACCATGTATCTACATCGTTTAAAATAAAGCAAGATTGCATCTTTGTTCATAATAATATTTTTAATGAAGTTGGCTTAGTAGAGAATGCTGCACAAACGTGCTCTTCTATAGTAGGAAAAAGTTATTTTGATGAAGACGATTTAGAAGGAGAAGGAAACCAACTAATAGGCTTTATTAGCGCTATTAAAAAAGTTTCCATTTACAACTGTCCTAAAGTAAACGAAACCATTGTTTCTAAGGCAACATTAATATCTAGATTCGACTCCAAGAATTATAGTATATGTACTATTAATTGTTCTATATCAAGCAATAACATAGAATTATTATCTTGTGAAATGAATTTATTTATTCAAGAAGTAGGTTCTTAATTTTCTAAAAAATGAAAAAAAGCGAAGTACCACAAGACAAAAGTAATATAGAAACTACAGGTTTTAAAGAACTTTGCTATGCTGTTGATGAAAATGGCGAATATACAACTGCCAAAAGTACTGGATGGAAACCAAAAACAATAGCTCTAGATAATGCAATAGACGAAATTAACAAACGAGTAGAAAACACAAAAAACCGTGTAATAAATAATCAAACTAGCCCACTAGAATATTATATGGAATTGCATAAAATGGATGTTAGCATATTAGCAAACTATGTAGGTTTTTGGAAATGGCGAGTGAAACGCCATTTTAAACCAAAAGTATTTAAAAAATTATCTCAAAAAACACTTCAAAAATACGCCGCTGTTTTTAATATTAGTATTGCCCAATTAAAAAACATAGAACATGGAAATTAAATTTACACACCATCAATCTGCACATTGCGAAAATGGTGTGATTTCTAATTTAATGAAACACCACGGTTACCAAATTAGCGAACCCATGGCATTTGGTATTGGCTCGGGTTTGCTTTTTTGTTACATTCCTTTTTTAATGGTTAACCACGCTCCTGCTTTTACTTATCGTGCGATGCCTGGTGTTATTTTTAAAAGATTTGCAAAACGAGTAGGAATAAAAATAAAAAAAGAAAAATTTAAAGACCCTAAAAAAGCGAAAGATCGTTTAGACGAAAACTTGCAAAACAACAACCCAGTTGGGTTACAAGTTGGCGTTTATAATTTGGTATATTTTCCAGACGAATATCGTTTTCATTTTAACGCACATAATTTAGTAGTTTATGGAAAAGAACAAGAAAACTATTTAATAAGCGATCCCGTTATGGAAACGGTTACCACTTTAACCGCAGCACAATTAGAAAGTGTACGATTTGCTAAAGGCGCATTTGCTCCAAAAGGACATATATATTACCCAACAAATTTTCCTGAAAAACTGCAAATAGAAAGTGCAATACTAAAAGGCATTAAACATACGTGTAGAGATATGCTAGCACCAATGCCTGTTTTAGGAGTTAAAGGAATTCGATATACCGCAAAATTAATTCGTAAATGGCCACGTAAAAAAGGGATTCGCAAAGCCAATCATTATCTAGGTCAAATTGTTAGAATGCAAGAAGAAATAGGCACAGGAGGTGGCGGATTTCGGTATATTTATGCAGCATTTTTACAAGAAGCTAGTAAAATATTACAAAACGAAAAACTAAATACCCTTTCTAAAGAAATGACTCTTATTGGAGATTCTTGGAGAGATTTTGCACTTGCAGCATCCCGAATTTATAAAAACAGAAGCGCTAAAGAAGAAACCTATAACCATATCGCTCTACAATTAGAAGCTATTGCAGATAAGGAAGAAATTTTCTTTAAAAAATTAAAGCAGGCAATTAAGTAAATGCTAGTAATTAAACAAATTTCTAAAAAATATAAAACTGCCGATAATTACTCGGTAGCAGACTTAGATTTGCTTATTAACGAAAAAGAAATATTTGGATTAATTGGCCCTAATGGCGCTGGAAAAACAACGCTAATATCAATTTTGTGCTCACTTATTAAACCTACATCTGGCACTTTCTCTATAGCGGGTTTAACCTATAAAAAAAACAAAAAACAACTAAAACAACTTATTGGTATCGTGCCTCAGGAATATGCATTATACCCAACACTTACTGCTTTCGAAAACTTAAAATACTTTGGAAGCATGTATGGCTTAAAAGGAAAAAAACTAAACGTTAAAATAAATTCTTATTTAGAAATATTAGGTTTATCGCAATTTGCTAATAAAAAAATAGAATCTTTTTCTGGTGGTATGAAACGCCGCATAAATCTTATAGCAAGCATATTACACGAGCCAAAAGTTTTATTTTTAGACGAGCCAACCGTTGGAGTAGATGTACAGTCTAAAAATGTGATTATAGATTTTCTAAAAGGATTAAACAAAAAAGGAACAACTATTATTTACACTTCGCACCACCTAAACGAAGCAGAAGATTTTTGTACTAAAGTTGCCATAATAGATCATGGAAAATTAATAACCCAAGGCAAACCCGAAGATTTAATAGCAAAACACAATGCACATAATCTAGAAGATGTATTTTTAAGTTTAACAGGTAAAGCACTTCGAGATCATGCATAAACTTTTGGCTTCTACATATAAAGAGTACTTATTACTAATTAAAGATTTTGGTGGCTTGGTAGTGCTTTTTATTATGCCATTGGTGTTAATTATTACCATAACCATAATACAAGACAGCACCTTTAAAACGGTTAGTAACACAAAAATTGAAGTACTGCTTGTAGATTTAGACCAAGGAGAAATTTCGAATACTTTAGTTAAAGAATTCGCAAAGACAAATGCATTCGAAATTATTAAAACCGAAACGGAAACAAAGGCTAGAGATTTCGTTTTTTCAGGAAAAAACCAATTGGCAATTATAATTCCCAAAAATTTATCTTCCGATTTAGAAAAAAAAGTACAACAAAATGTAGATAATATACTTGCTAAGTTTGAGGTAGAAGAAGAAACAAGTACCAAAACCGAAGCTATTCAAAAAAAAGAAGTAATACTATATTTCGATCCTGCTACACAACAATCCTTTAAACTATCGGTTAAAAACGGAATTGATAAAATGATTTCCAAAATGGAAACCCAGGCAATTTATAAAGCATTTCAAGAGCAAATTACAGACGATCCTAACGAAGCTATTTTTGAAACCGAAAACTTTATTCAATTTAAAGAAATATTACCTAAAAAAGATGCCGAAGAAATATTGCCAAATTCGGTACAACACAACGTACCAGCTTGGACCCTTTTTGCTATCTTTTTTATTATTGTTCCATTATCTATAAACATGGTAAAAGAAAAAAGTCAAGGCACCTTTGTTCGTTTACGTACAAATCCTGTGCATTATGCTACAATATTAGGTGGTAAAACAGTTGTTTATATAGCAGTATGCTTAATTCAGTTTACGCTTATGTTACTAATTGGCGTGTATTTATTTCCTGCTATGGGCTTACCAACTTTAGATGTTACTGGAAGGTTACCCTTGTTATTTCTTGTTGCTTTTTTTGCTGGTTTAGCTGCAATTGGCTTAGGCTTACTATTGGGTACTATAGCAAAAACACAAGAGCAATCTGCTCCATTTGGTGCTACTTTTGTAGTAATATTAGCCGCATTAGGAGGGGTTTGGGTACCAGTCTTTATTATGCCAAAATTTATGCAAAGTCTATCTAATATTTCACCTATGAATTGGGGATTAAATGCATTTTACGATGTATTTTTGCGTAATGGTTCTTTAATCAATGTTTTACCAGAAATAAGCTTATTGCTACTGTTTTTTTTAGCAACAACAGGAATAGCAATTTTATATTATAAAAATAAAAATGCCGTCTAAAACCAAACATTTAGTACACACCAACAAAGTGCGTGTTCGCTTTGTAGAAACCGATCCTTTAGGGATTGTGTGGCATGGTAACTATATTCAATATTTTGAAGATGGCAGAGAATCTTTTGGTAGAAAACACGGCATATCGTACCTAGACCAAAAAAAACATGGTTATGCTACGCCAATAGTAAAATCTAGTACCAACCATAAATTACCATTACGTTATGGCGACGTGGCTACCATAAAAACCATATTTGTAGATTGTCTGGCTGCTAAAATGATTTTTCATTACGAAATTTACAACCAAAATAACCAGTTAGTTTGTACAGGAGAAACCGTACAAGTATTTGTAGATAAAATTGGGGAAGGAGAACTTTCGTTAACCATTCCAAAATTTTTCTCGGATTGGAAAAAAAATGTTGATTTACTAGATGGCTAAAGTATACCTATCATATAGCAATATTGTTTCTGCCTTAGGTTTTACTAGTGAAGCAGTAGTAGAAAATATTCGAAACGAAGTTTCTGGCTTAAAATGTGTCGAAAATAATTCGGTATTAAAAAAACCTTTTTATAGCTCTATAATACCTACAGACAAATTAGAAAACACCTTTAAATCTTTAAACCCAAAAGGAGATTACACGCGTTTAGAAAAAATGACTATTAGCTCTTTACAACCTGTAATAGAAGCTTCTAAATTAAATTTAAACGAACGTGTAGGATTAATTATATCTACAACAAAAGGCAATATAGATGCCTTAGATGAAAACAATCCTTTTCATAAAGATCGCGCTTATTTAAGCGAACTAGGTTCTCAAATAAAAGATTTTTTTAAATTTAAGAACGATGCTATAGTAGTCTCTAATGCATGTGTTTCTGGGGTATTGGCAGTTGCTATTGCAAAACGCTATATACAAGAAAATGTATACGATCATGTTTTTATTACAAGTGGCGATGTAGTAACACCATTTATACTTTCTGGTTTTAATTCTTTTCAAGCATTAAGCGAAAAGCCTTGTAAACCTTACGATAAAAACCGTACCGGAATTAATATTGGGGAAGTAGCAGCAAGTGTTTTAGTTACAAATTCTAAAACAAATCTATCGAATAAAAGTGTCGAAATTTTAGGAGAAGGATCTTGTAACGATGCAAATCATATTTCTGGTCCTTCAAGAACAGGCGAAGGGTTATATAGAAGTATTAAAGCCGCAGTTACCCAAGCAAAAATAAATACAGCAGAAATAGATTATATCTCTGCTCATGGTACAGCTACAGTTTTTAACGATGAGATGGAGGCAATTGCCTTTAATAGAATGCAATTACAAGAGATACCTGTTAATAGCTTAAAAGGTTATTTTGGCCACACACTTGGCGCATCTGGTTTGGTAGAAAGTATCGTTGGTATGTATGCATTACATAACAACACCTTATACGCTTCAAAAGGTTTCGAAACCTTAGGAGTTTCAAAACCAATTAACGTAATTCGTAAAACAAAATCTAAACAATTAAATACTTTTTTAAAAACAGCTTCTGGATTTGGAGGCTGTAATACAGCAATTATATATAAAAAACTAACCTTATAACATTATGTCTAACAACTCTATTAAAGCTATAGACGCTATTCAAGAAGCACAAAAAATTGCATTTGCTCCATTTGTTTTTCAAGCAACCGTATCGTTACGAAATCTTGGGATTTTCGACCTTATTTTCGAACACCGAAAAAAAGGCGGAATTGCAATTGAAGAAATCGCCGAATCCTTAATGTTAAGCACATATGGTGTAGGTGTACTTTTAGAAATTGCCGAAAGCTCTAATATTGTAAGTCAAGACGAAAACAAAAAATTTAGCCTTACTACAATTGGATATTTTTTAGCATATAACGAAACCGTAAACGTAAATATTAATTTTACACAAGAGGTTTGCTACAAAGGCTTATTTCATTTAGAAGAAGCAATAAAAACAGGGAAACCTTCTGGATTAAAAGAATTAGGAAATTGGAATACCATTTACGAAGGCCTTTCTAAACTAACGCCAAAAGTACAACAGTCTTGGTTTGAGTTCGACCATCACTATTCCGACGATGTTTTTCAAGAAGCATTAGAAACTGTTTTTAGAAACAATCCAAAAACCATATACGACGTTGGTGCAAATACCGGAAAATTCACAATAAGCGGTAGTACCTACAGCGACAGCGTTTCTATTAAAATGGTAGACCTTCCTGGTCAATTAAAAATTGCATTAGGGAATGTAGAAAAAGCAGGATTTAAAGATCGAGTTACCCATCATGAAATAGATTGGCTTTCAAAAAACCCAGAATTACCTAAAGGAGCAGATACCATTTGGATGTCTCAATTTTTAGATTGTTTTTCTGAAGAAGAAATACTAACCATTTTAAAAGCATGTGCAGCTGCTGTAAAAGACGATGGCGAAATATTAATAATGGAAACCTTTACCGACAGACAAAAATTTAGCAACGCAAAGTTTATTTTAGAAGCTACATCGCTATATTTTACGGTAATGGCAAACGGAAATTCTAAAATGTATCCAGCAGAAGTATTTATGAAACTTATAGACCAAGCAGGATTAAAACTAGAAGAAGATATTGCTGTTGGCGAATACCACACCATTTTAGTTTGTAAGAAAAAATAAAAATGTCGAATTCAAAATATTACATAAAATCATTTTGCAGTATAAAGCACAATCAAGTGTCTTTAAATGGTTCGGTGTTGTATAATGAAACACATGAAGATTTTTCCAGCTTTATCAAAGCAGCTTACAAGTCGCAAAACACCAAATATCCTAAGTTTTTTAAAATGGATAACTTAAGTAAACTTGCCTTTTTAGCTGCAGATATTTTACTTAAAGACCAAAACATAAATACAGAAGAAGAAAACAATATAGCTCTCGTATTTTCTAACAAAGCTGCTAGTTTAGATACCGACAGAAAGCACCAAAATGCTATTCAAGATCCAGAAAATTATTATCCTAGTCCAGCAGTATTTGTATACACGTTACCTAATATTTGTTTAGGAGAGATAAGTATAAAATATAAGCTGTATTCTGAAAATAGTTTTTTTATCTTTGAAAACTTTCAAGCACAGCACTTATTAAATTATTCCAATAGTTTAATATCTGGAAATAAAGCAAATAAAGTACTTTGTGCTTGGGTAGAAATGGATGGTCCAGAAAACTATGAAGCATTTTTATATTTAGTAGACCAAACTGGCGATATAACACATAACAAACAAAACATAATAAAATTATATAATAAATAATATGGACGCTTTAAAACAAGAATTAAAAGAAAACATTATAGAACAATTAAACCTAGAAGATATGACAGTTGCAGACATAGCAGATGACGACATGCTATTTGGCGACGGACTAGGATTAGACTCTATTGATGCACTAGAACTAATAGTAATGTTAGACAAAAACTATGGCATTAAATTAACAGACCCAAAGGAAGGTCGTACTATTTTTGAGTCTATTAACACAATGGCTACCTATATTACAGAGAATAGATCAAAATAATATATTCTTACAAAAGCAGGAATCTCTTTTTAAAAAGTGCGTAGTCCTAAAATTTAAGAGAAAAAATAACAGATACAAGGATAGTTTTTTTAAAATTATTGGTGTATTCGTGGCAAAAATAATTTAATATAAATTTCTGCTTTCGCAGGAAATAAAGATGAGTAAAGGCGTTGCTATAACAGGAATGGGTATTATCTCTGCTATTGGAAACAATGTAGCAGAAAACTACCAATCGCTTATTTCTAGTAAAAAAGGAATTACTAGAATTTCAAAAATTAAAACCAACCATGTTAACAATATTATGGTTGGCGAAATAGAATATACTAATCTAGAATTAGAGCAACAATTAGGTTTATCTAGTAATAACAATTATACACGAACAGCACTACTTGGTGCTTTTGCTGCAAAACAAGCAATTAAAAACGCTGGAATAACCAATATAAATAAATATAAAACTGGGCTTATTTCTGCAACTAGTGTTGGTGGTATGGACATGACCGAAAAACACTATTACGACTACCTTGAAAACGAAGCGGTTCAGAAATATATAGAAGCACATCACGCTGGCGATTCTACACAAAAAATCGCTCAGCAATTAGGCATCGAGCAAAGTTTAGTAACAACCATAAGTACAGCTTGTTCTTCGGCGGCAAATGCCATTATGCTAGGCGCAAGGTTAATAAAATCGGGACAATTAGAACGTGTAGTTGTTGGTGGTACAGATTGCCTTTCTAAATTTACTATAAATGGTTTTAAAACCTTAATGATTTTATCTGACTCCTATAACACGCCTTTCGATGAAAACCGAAAAGGATTAAACTTAGGAGAGGCAGCTGCGTTTTTAGTTTTAGAATCGGATAAAGTAGTACAAGCCACAAATAAAAAAGTACTTGCTTATGTAAAAGGCTATGCAAATGCAAACGATGCTTACCACCAAACGGCATCGTCAGAAAATGGAGATGGTGCAACCCTAGCAATGGAAAAAGCATTGCAAGTAGCCAACTATTTACCAAAAGATATCGATTATATTAATGCTCATGGTACCGCAACAGGAAATAACGATCTGTCTGAAGGGCGTGCAATAATTCGTGTTTTTGGAGAGCAAGTCCCAGAATTTAGCTCTACCAAAGCATATACAGGACATACCTTAGCAGCAGCAGGAGCAATAGAAGCAGTATATTCGGTATTGGCATTACAAAATCAAGTTATTTTTCCTAATTTAAATTTTAAAACACAAATGAAGGAATTTAATATAACGCCTCAGTTAAAATTAAAAGAAAAGCCTTTGCAAACTGTAATGTCTAATTCTTTTGGATTTGGCGGAAATTGTTCTACCGTAATTTTTTCAAAAGAAGCATAAAATATTTTAAACCTATCTAGAATCTTAACGCTAGAGAAGTAACCGCAATAATTTTTTATATTAGTAGTAGTAATCATGAAAAAAGTATACATCAATAGCATCGCTTCCATTTCTGCTCAAAATACTTTTGAAAAGGATTCCTTTTTAGAAGAAATTATTGATTATAACGAAAATGTATTGCCAGTAATTAATCCTAATTATAAAGAATATATTCCTCCAGCAGCTGCAAGGCGAATGGCAAAAGGAATAAAAATGGGAGTTGTCGCTTCTAAAAATGCTTTAGCAGAAGCAGGATTAGAATCTATAGATGCTGTTATTACTGGAACTGGAATGGGATGTGTTCGAGATTCTGAAAAATTTTTAAATGCCATAATAGAAAACGACGAGCAGTTTTTAACACCTACTGCATTTATTCAATCTACACACAATACTGTTGGTGGTCAAATTGCGTTAGAATTGCAATGTAAAGGTTATAATTTTACTTATGTACATGCTAGTAATTCTTTCGAATCGGCTTTGCTAGACGCTAAATTAATGTTAGAAAACCAAGAAGAAAATAACATATTAATTGGTGGAGTAGACGAATTGGGCGACTATACTACTAGTATTCATAAAAAAGCAGGTTATGTAAAAAAAGAGCCTGTACTTACCTCTCAAGTACTTGCTTCTAACACCAAAGGAGCTGTTTATGGCGAAGGAGCAAATTTCTTTGTACTTTCTAACCAAAAACAAGAGTCTACCTATGCGCAAATTGTAGCTATAAAAATGCTAAATACGCTTGCCGAAGATGCAGTAACTATAGAAGCTTTACAATTTTTAAAAACAAATAATTTAGCAATAGAAGATATAGATGCTTTGGTATTAGGAAATAATGGAGATATAGATTTCGATAAGTATTATACAAAATTAAGCAAGGAAACATTTTCTAACATACCACAAATAACTTACAAACCTATTTCTGGAGAATTCCATACTGCTTCGGGTTTTGGGTTTTGGTTGGCAAATAAAATATTAAAAAAACAAGAAATTCCTACTGCAGTAAAATACAATCAAGCAACTACAAAACCTTACAATACTATATTATTGTATAACCAATATCGTGGCGAAAACCATAGTTTCACATTAATTAAAAAATGCTAAATTTCAAGTCCATAAATAGCATTTGTATTGGAGTATTAGTAGCGATTAGTATAGTTGAATATTTTTATGGATTTACCATTTTACCTTACCTTATTCTAGGTGGTTTTTGGTTATGCATAACTACTATTGGTTCTTTTAATATACAATGGAACTACTATATTAAATCGCTTAATTATAATTCTAAAACAACTAAAAACCAAGTTGCTATTACTTTCGACGATGGGCCAAACCCAGAGTTTACACCTCAAGTATTAACCCTTTTAAATAAATACAACGCAAAGGCAACCTTTTTTTGCATTGGTAAACAGGTAGAAAAACACCCGAATATTATAAAAGCAATATTAAAAGAAAATCACAGCATTGGTAACCATACCTATTCGCACGCAAATAGTTATGGTTTTTATAAAACCAAAAAAGTAATTTCAGATTTACAACTAACTAATAAAATTATAGAAGCGCAAACCAATTTAAAGTTAAAATTATTTCGACCTGCATTTGGTGTTACAAACCCAAGAATTAAACGTGCACTAAAAGCTACCAAATTAAAAGCTATTGGCTGGAATAAGCGCTCTTTAGACACCACAAATTTAAACCAAAAAACAATATTAAACCGAATAACTAAAAACTTAAAAAAAGGCGATGTTATTTTGTTACACGATACAAGTGCTAAAAGTATTGCTGTTTTGGAACAGTTATTGTTATTTTTACAACAACAAAAAATAGAGTCGGTAACTATAGACACTTTATTTAATATTGAAGCTTATGTATAAAGTATTTTATTTTTTATTTTTTTTGGTTTTTACAACCCAAGCACAAACCAAAATGAGTGCAACAGAAGCTGCAACTTTAAAATCAAAAGTGAAAGCTTTAGCTAATACTACCCAAACAATAACCAGTAGTTTTGTACAATATAAACATCTTGATTTTCTAGAAAACGATATTGAAACTTCGGGAAACTTAGCTTTTAAATCACCAGATGTTGTAAAATGGGAATATGTAAAACCTTTTAAATATTCGGTATTATTTAAAAACGAAAAATTGTACATAAACGACGAAGGTAAAAAAAGCGATGTTAATGTTGGTAAAAGCAAAATGTTTAAACAGCTTAACCATTTAATTATTGGAAGCATAAAAGGCGATCTTTTTAATGCAGATGAATTTAATATGGAATTCTTCAAAGAAGGAGAAAACAACATTGTTTATTTTAGTCCTAAAGACAAAAAATTAGCAAAATTTATACAAACTTTTCATATTACATTTAATACAAAAGGCGATGTTATTATGGTAAAAATGATCGAGCCTTCGCAAGACTATACCAAAATAGTGTTTTTAAACAAAGTGCTAAACCAACCTATCAATGAAACAGTTTTTAAGCATTAGTTTACTACTATTATTATGTAGTTGTGCTAGTTATCCCGTAAAAAACAAGTTTCGAAAAACAAATAATGTAGAGGTTTTACATAACCCATATTTTTCGAATTTAAAAAAAGATTATGTATACAAAGCAAACATTGAAGTTTACGGCAATACTTTTGGAGGCTTATTAATTATTAAAAAAACAGGAGCACAAAAACATCGCATTGCTTTTACTACCGAAATGGGAAATAAGCTATTCGATTTTTCTTTTCATAAAAATAATTTTAAAGTAAATTATATAATAGAAAAGCTAAACAAAAAAATGCTCATTAATATTTTAGAAAAAGATTTTAAAATTCTAATTACAGAATCGCCAAAAATAATTGACACCTTTAATAGTAACAATTTAACCATTTTCGAGACTAGTTTATATAACACGTATTATTATAAAACCAATACGCTTTTTAAAATTGTAAAAACCAATGGTAGAAAAGAAAAAACAAAGTTTTTGTTTCGTAAAATAAGTAATAATTTTGCAGAAGATATTCAAATAATACATTCAAATATAAAATTAAAAATAAATTTAAAAGCCATTTAAAAAATGAAAAAATTAGTATTAGCCATTGTATTTTTAGCTATTGGCACAAGCACATTTGCACAAGTAAAAATTCGTCCTGGTTTTCGTGTAGGGCTTAACTCGGCTACTTACACAAACACCGAAAATACTTCTAGAAAATTAGGTGTTAACGCGGCACTTTTTGCCAATGTACATTTTGCGCGTTTTTACGAGCTACAACCAGAAATCACGTATAGCAATCAAGGTTTTAAACAAGACGATTTTACCATTGCAGGAAGCACAATTAAAGGCGATGAGTTTTCGGTAAATTACTTAGGTTTAGCAATAACAAACAAATTTTTTATTGTTCCTAATACAGGAATTCATGTATTATTAGGACCAACTGTAGAAATTAATATAGGAGACGATTCTAACGATGACGATATTACGCCAATAGATTTTTCTTTATTTGGTGGTATTGGTTACGAGTTTCCTTTTGGTTTAGGGCTTGAAGCAAGATACTAACACGGTATAATTGATGTAAGAAAAGATTATAACGAAAGCTTTGGAGACGATGATGACGATCCAGATTTCGAAGATTATTTTGACGATAATTTATTAAATTCAGTATTTCAGTTTAACGTATATTACAAGTTTAATTTTTAATATTATAATTTGTAGTTATACTAAACAATACACCATGCAATTAAAAGACTTTTATACAATTAACAACCTAGCTGTTGCCAATAATATGGCAACAGCTAATATTACTATTAATAAAGATCATGCAATTTTTAAAGGTCATTTTCCAGGAAACCCAGTTACTCCTGGTGTTTGCATGATGCAAATAATAAAAGAACTAACCCAAGAAGTTGTTGGCGAAAATCTTTTTATGCAATCGTCTAGTAATATTAAATTTATGGCTATTATTAATCCCGAAAAAACGCCAGATTTAGTACTAAAACTAGACATACAAAAAACCGAAGATGGTTTTAAAGTAAAAAACACAACCCATTTTCTAGATACTTTGGCATTAAAGTTGTCTACTAATTTTAAAATTATACCATAAGCGTTTTTTATACATTAAAAATGAAACTTTTTATTTTTCTTTTTACAGTAATAAGCTTGCAGTCTATAGATTTGCAACAAATACGCATTGCCTATAAAGAAACGGTTCAAGATAAATCTAAAGTTGTACAATTTAATAAGCAATTATCGCTAGTTTCAAAAAGTAGTAAGCCAGAACTAGTTGCTTACAAAGGCGCTTCAATAGCATTAGTTGCAAGAAAAGCTAAAACCATAAAAGAAAAAAAATCTGGTTTTTTAAAAGGAATTGCTTTAGTAGAATACGCAATTAAAAAAACACCAAACAATATAGAAGCTCGATTTGTGCGTTTAAGCATTCAAGAAAACACGCCAAAACTCCTTAAATACAAGGAAAACATTACCGAAGATAAACAGTTTATTTACAAGCAATTTCCGCTAATAAAAAATACTTCACTTAAAAAATACCTAAAAGCATATATTTTGCAGTCTAAAGCTTTTAGCGATGAAGAAAAATCAGTAATTTCGAAGTCATAAAAAGAAAATCCTTTCTTGCGTGACAGAAGCAGTTTTAAAAGCCAAAATAGATACCAGTAAAATTTGTGTGTTAATACCAACATACAACAACCAACGTACATTAAAACGGGTTATAGATGGTGTTATAAAACAAACCAAAAACATTATTATAATAAATGATGGATCTACAGATAGTACTGCAAAAATTCTTGAAAATTACACGCAACTAGAGCAAATACACGTACCAATAAATAAAGGAAAAGGCAATGCATTGCGAGTAGGTTTTAAAAAAGCATTTGCATTGGGTTATAAATATGCGATAACAATAGACTCCGATGGGCAACATTTTCCAGAAGATATACCAAGCTTTATAGAAACACTAGAGCAATCTACAAACAAAAACCTTTTGCTTATTGGAGCACGAAACATGAGTCATGAAAGTGTTCCTGGAAAAAGTAGCTTTGGAAATAAATTTTCAAACTTTTGGTTTTGGTTTGAAACAGGAATTAAACTTACAGATACACAATCTGGATTTAGAATGTATCCTTTAACCGCTCTAGATAAGCTTAACTTCTATACTAATAAATTTGAATTTGAAATAGAAACCATAGTAAAAGCTGCTTGGGCAGGAGTTGCTGTAAAAAACATTCCTATTCAAGTACTATACGATGAAAGCGAAAGAGTTTCTCATTTTAGGCCATTTAAAGATTTTTCCAGAATTAGTATTCTTAATACCTACTTGGTACTAATAGCTATTTTCTATATTAAACCAAGAGACGCCTTTAGACGATTAAAAAAAAAAGGCATTAAGCGATTTTTAACCGAAGAAGTTTTAGGTAGTTTCGATTCGCCTAGAAAAAAAGCATTATCAATAGCGCTTGGTATTTTTATTGGCATGTCTCCGCTTTGGGGTTTTCATACCGTAATTGTAATTTTTTTAGCATTA